>JACDCP010000264.1 GCA_013817465.1 Gammaproteobacteria bacterium
GCCGAGCGTAAAAGTGGTGACGAGCGGCGCGGGCGGCTGGAGACCTGCAAGCTTCCACACCGGCTGGCCGGCACGTCGCGCCTCCAGCTCCCAGAGCGCGCAGTCCAGCGCGTTGCGCGCGCCGCCCGGCGGCAGCAGATGACGCAGATCCTTGCGCGAAACGCCCGCCTCGATCTCCCCGCGCTGCGCCTCGATGGCGGCAACCATCTCGGGCGGCCCATCTTCGAGATAATAGACGCCGCTCGCCTCGCCGCGGCCCTCTGCGTCGCCGTCGCGGATCGTGGCAACGACGACCGTGGCGTCGGTAAAGGTATATCCGGTAATCCGGAAGGGCGTCGTCAGCGGCAGGGTTTCAGTCGAAACATGCAGGCGGACGCGGGAACGTGGATGGCTCATCAGGCTCTCCGAAACCAGGCGCTCAATAGTTCACGCTGAAGCCAATCAACTCGAACGCCACGGCCACCCACAGGACGGCAAGGCAGGCCACGGCCAGCACCACGCTCCACGCCTTCGCCAACCAGCTTCGGGGCCCGGTCCAGACCACCCACACGTTCCAGCAGGCGATCGCGGCGCCGCCCGGAAAGACAATCAACGCAGCAATCTGCACGACCCGCAGCCAACCGTCGAACCGGGGACTCAACATCGTGATATCCGACGACATCATCATCACCGTGCCGGCCCAGGTGGCGACGGTGACGAGCGACGCGACGGCCGAGATCCGCACCAGACGGAAGGCGAGCGCGTTCCGCCCGGTGAGCGGAAAGTCAGCGCCGAACCGGCGGCGTACGATCGCCCGGACCGGCCAGAGCACGGCCGTCAGCAATAAAGCGACGAGACCGCAGACGAGCAGAGGCAGCAGCCAGGCCGACGACTTCCACCAGGGCGTCGGTTCGAACACCATGAAAGGCGAAACATCGTCGAAGCTCAAGCGTGCCACCTCGCCATCCTCGACCTCAGCCGCCAGCCGTGTGCCGCCGCCGACTTCCCGCCAGACGAACGAGCTCACTTCGCGCCACTGTTTCGGTTCGCCATCGAGACCTTGAATCAAGGGTACGGTGATCGTGCCGTCGTCGTTCGCGACGATTTTCGCCTGGCCCAGCAAGTTGAGCACGCTCAGGAAACTGGATTCGGACCGGCGCGAGTTGTCGTACAGGCCGGC
Source organism: Gammaproteobacteria bacterium (assembly GCA_013817465.1). Classification (GTDB taxonomy): domain Bacteria; phylum Pseudomonadota; class Gammaproteobacteria; order Steroidobacterales; family JACDCP01; genus JACDCP01. Next base: position 1,160 of record JACDCP010000264.1, read on the forward strand.
CATCAGCGCCGCGTGTTCCGCCGCCGCCTCGGCATCCACATCCTGGCTCGACTCGGCCACCGGGGGCTCGGGCAGGTATCGGTCACTGAAATCCTGGAACAGCGAGCTGGGGATGACAGCGCCCTCGTATTCCTTGCCCGCACTGTTCACGGACGCGAAAAGACCGATATCGTCGTCCAGGAAGAGGTGCAGATAGCTGTGGAACCATTGCGTGTCGCCGCCGTGAGCGATGACGCGCCGGCCGTTGATGTTCGCCTCGTAAAAGCCGAGCAGCATCCGGTTGAGCGGCGGAATCATCGTCAGCGGCGTGCCATGCATCGTCCTGGCCGTTGCGGGCTCGAGGATCCTCGCAGAATCGTAGCGACCGTTCTGCAGGTGGGCGATCATGAAACGCGCCATGTCGGCGCCGGTCGCTGCGAGACTGCCGGCCGGAGGAATCCCCACGATTTCGTAATCCTGCTCGGGCCCGGACGCGGCCAGGTAGCCCTGCGACATGTCCGCCTGCAGCCGTTCCGGCAGAGGCTGGCGGAAGCTCGATTGTTCCATTCCGAGCGGTTCGAAGATGTGCTGCTCGATATAGTCGTCGAACGATTGACCGGATATGCGCTCGACGATATAGCCCGCAAGCGCGGTGCCGTAATTGGAATAGGCAGGCGTTTGTCCGGGCGGATAGATGCGCTCCGGCGTCCATCGTTTCAGCGTCTCGCCGAGCGGCTCGATGTCCTCAGCTTCGGCCAGAAAAAGGCCCTTCACCCGCTCCTCGAAGCCCGGCGTATGCGTCAGCAGATCGCGCAGGGTCACGGGCTCGCCATCGCGGGACGGAATGTCGAAATCCAGGTACGCATTCACATCGCGTTCGATATCGAGCTTGCCCCGCTCGACCAGTTGCATGACCGCCGTCCAGGTGAACAGCTTGGACACCGAGCCCGGACGGAACAGCGTGGTCTCCGGATCGACCGGGATCTCTTCGTCGACATCCGCATAGCCGTAGCCTTCCTGCAACAGCACTTCGCCGTCCTTCACCACCACGACGACCGCCCCGGCTGTGTCCGTGCTGGCGAGTGCGTACGACATATAGCCGTCGAGCCAGGCCCGGAGATCCGCCTCGGTCAGTTCCGCCACCTCAGGCTGGTCCGCGTCCGCGGGAGTCTCTGTTTCGAGGGGCGGCGATGGCGGCACGAGCTCGGGACCCTGCTGCGCCATTGACGGCGCGGCCACGGCTGTCGCGCCGACCAGAACGATCACCGAAATCAGACGCATGTGCACACTTCACCCCCAGAGCGGTGTTATCCCAGATCGGCCATAATGAGCCTAATCAGAGAATTGTTCAAATCGAGCGCCCGCTCCGGTCGGCGGTCCCGACCGTGTCGTTCTCAGTGGTTTTCGTCGAGGTCCGGCCATAGAATCGCTGGAAGGGTACGTGCTGGGATGCTGAAACAGGGTATGCTCGAATGCCGGCCGCCAGGAACGATCCGTTGCGGAACACACCTGATCAGGACAAAGATGAAGACGATCGGTTCGAATCGCGGACGCGAGGCGTCGCTCAACCCGGGAGTTTCAGGATGAAATCGCGCCGGCCCACCCTGGGCGTCCTGCTGCGAGGCCTGCGGGCCCGCAATGGCTGGACCTTGAAGGAGATGAGCGAGCGGACCCGCATCCCGCTGTCGACCCTCTCCAAAGTCGAGCACGACCGCCTGACCCTGACCTATGACAAGCTCCTCAAGCTCAGCCAGCGGTTGAACATTCGCATGTCCGAGCTCTTTGCCGAGGCCACGGACGCACCGGAGCCCGCCGTGACCGCGCGCCGCAGCATCGGCCACCTCGACCGGGCGATCCGGGTCAATACCAGCAACTACGACTATTACTATCTCTGCCCGGAGCTGCGACGCAAGCGCATGATCCCTGTGCTGACGCGCATACGGGCCAAGAGCGTCGAACAGTTCGGCGATCTCGTGCATCACGCAGGCGAGGAATACATCTATGTCCTCGAAGGCCCTGTCGAAGTCCATACCGAGTTCTACGATCCTGTCGTGCTGAAGGCGGGCGAGTCTATCTACATCGACAGCAACATGGGCCACGCCTACCTTGCGGCCGAAGGCTGCGACGAAGCAGTCGTTCTGGGTGTCTGCTCGAGCGCCGAGGAAGGTCTGATGGAGTCGCTGATGAATCTGCACGGCGACGAGGAAGTATCTCCGTCGGCCGAGACCGCGCGCCTCTCCGCCGTCGTGCACCCGCGTACCCGCAGCCGGGCCTGAGCCGGGCTGCACAGCTTACGTCGGCGGAAATCCGTCTACCGGAACCGCTTCAAGGGGCGGCGGTCGGATCACTCTCACTTGCTTCCGGTGCAAGAAAGGCATCTCTTTGCGACCCACTCACCTGCTCCTCCTTCTTTTCGCGGTATTCGGCTGCTTGCGCTACGCGCCGGCGGATGCGGCTACATTGCATCGCTACAGCGTCAGCGTAAGTCCCAGACTCGAATCGCTGGACGTACGCGCGTGCTTCGACGGTCACGCTCCCGCCCGGCTGGTCGCTTCGCGCTCCGCGGCCGGGTTCTTCGCCCGCGCGCCACGAATCGTCGGGGGAGATGCCCGCGGCCTGCCGATCCGGCATGGGGCCATACAACTCGAAGGTCTACCGGACGACGCCTGCATCGTCTACACGACGGAGATGCGGGATACCATCGAGCGGCAAGGCCCACGACGCACGGGCGACGCAGAAATTATCACAACCGCCGATGACTGGCTGTGGCGACCGCGGGAGCTGCCTGCGGACACGGATATCGAAATCACATT
>JACDCP010000051.1 GCA_013817465.1 Gammaproteobacteria bacterium
CCTTGAAGCTCGCCCGCGCCTGCCCGGAGAACAGCACGATGAGCAGCAGCGCGGCGGCGCACACCAGGAAAACCGTCTGCGCAACCGGGCCCCAGGTCCCGCCCAGCACGCGGATGTAATAGCCGCCCATGGCGATGAGCAACAGGTAGGCGCCGGCGGCGGTCAGGGCCGCCGCGTAATACACCATCTGGCGCGAAACGAAGACGTCGAGCGACCACTGGGGATTGCGGTTCGCGGTGACCGCGATCAACGGCACGACGGCCGCATTGACGAGCCCACGCCCATTCCAGAGCGTGCCGCTGAGCTCGTCGGAAAGCAGCGCGTTCGAGTAGAGAAACACGTCGTAGGCGAACACGCCGCCGACACCGATGCACAGGAACTGCACGGCCCAGCGCTTGTTGAGCGGCGTCGTGCGGTAAAGCTGCGCGACCAGCACCAGCCCCAGCAACGCCAGCAGCAGCGCGCTCGGCGGCAGCAGCTCACCCGTCCCCTCCGCAGCGTTGCCGAACATGCCGAGCGCCGCCATGAGCACGCCGTACAGCAGGGTGCCGCCCCAGAGCACGTGCGCGGCGATCTTGATCGGCCGTGGCATCGCATTCTCGTAGGGGCCGCTCAGCAATCGCAGCACGAAGGTGAGCCAGACCGCATCCCGCACGATCTCGGCGATGAAGATCGACGTCTCGGGGAAGGTGCCGATGGTGGACTGGTAGGCGAGCAGAAAGCTCCACAACGCGCTGGCACCGCAGGCTGCGAGCAGCAACCCGCCCTGCAGACGCCCCCGCCAGCTCGTGAGCAACAGCACCGAGAGCGCGAGAAACAGCGCACCGGCGCAGGCGTAGCTGAAGGTGCCGAAAGTGAGCATAGGACGCCCGGATTCTACCCAACGGAAGTCGGTAATGGGGACATTCCTGATTTCTCTGCGGAAATGGGGAAATCCCTGATTTTTTTCTCAATGGGGTCGGAAATGGGGACATCCCTGATTTTTATTCGATAGGTACCCGATGCCGATGGCAGAAAAATCAGGAATGTCCCCATTTCCACGTCCGGCAAAAGGGACGACCATGCACTTGCGAATGATTCTCATTAACGCTAGGATCGGGCGATATGTACGTCTGCATATGCAATGCGGTAACCGAACGGCAGATCCTACAAGCCGTCGCGGGCGGCGCGCGAACCGTGGCCGACCTCAAGCGGGCGCTCAAAGTCGGGACGCGCTGCGGTGCCTGCGCATCCTTTGCCGAAGAGGTCCTCGAAGAAGGACTCGAAGGCCGGGTCCCTCTCCCGCAGATAATCAAACAAACGTCGTAGACGACGCGACTAAACGGATGCCGGTGCCCGGCACCTGGCTATCTTGCGAACGCTTCTCGTTGGCGCGTCAATTTTCAGTAGCGCACGTCGAGCTTGCGTTCGCGCGCTCGTGGCTTAACATCGAGTTTCTTCTTACGAAACTTCAATCGGGATGCACTCATGAAAGGCGACACACAAGTCATCGCTCACCTGAACACGGTGCTCAGGAATGAGCTGACGGCCATCAACCAGTACTTTTTGCACGCACGGATTTTCAGGGACTGGGGGTTGAAGGCACTGGGCGAAAAAGAGTATGCGGAATCCATCGACGAGATGAAGCACGCGGACAGCCTGATCCAGCGCATCCTGTTTCTCGAGGGTTTGCCCAATCTGCAGGATCTCGGACGCATCAAGATCGGCGAGGACGTCCGCGAAATCATCGAATGCGACCTCAGGCTCGAGATGGACGCCTTGCCCGATCTGAAGGAAGCAATTGCGTACTGTGAGAGCTGCGGCGATTACGTCAGCCGGGAGCTGTTCGAGGATGTGCTCGAGTCGGAGGAAGAGCACGTTGACTGGCTGGAAACGCAGATCGGGCTCATCGACCGCATGGGTCTCGAAAATTACATTCAGACGCAGGCTTGAGGGATCTCCGGCACGCCCACAGCGCAGCGGCTTCGATGTGGCGTCCCCAGGGGGATTTGAACCCCCGTTGTCGCCGTGAAAGGGCGGCGACTTCCGGATAGGCGTATTGACCATCTATACGCCAGTGGCGTATAGTTCGGCGCATGGTCTTCGTCGAGACGCCTCCGTTTGAGCGCGTGAGGGAGAACTACCTGGATGACAGTCAGTACCGGCTGCTACAGGCCGCGCTTTGGGCGAGGCCAACACTTGGAAACGTCATGCGAGGCTCCGGCGGCGTTCGCAAAATGCGGTGGGCGACCGAGCACGCAGGCAAGCGCGGGGGTTTGCGTGTGCTTTATTACTGGGCCGTCAGACACGATCATATCGTGCTCCTGACGGTGTATCACAAGTCGGAAATGTCCGACTTGGCACCGAAGGATATCAAGGCTCTCCGCATGCTCGTGAAAGCGCTGGAGGACTGAAAACATGACGAAACGGAACCTTTTCGACGAGATTCGTGAAGGCCTCGAAGCCTATCGCGACAATCCCGAGGCTTTGCCCCGGCGGGAGTTGACCGCGCCCGACGTGAAAGCGATTCGCGAAACCTTTGGCTTGTCGCAGTCGCAGATGGCGATGTTCTTGAATGTCAGTCTTCGGACACTGCAGAATTGGGAGCAGAAGCGTCGCGATCCCACGGGACCAGCCCAGATGCTGCTCAAGGTCATGGAGAAGGAACCCGAGGCCGTCCGCCGCGCACTGCATGCGTAAATCCGGTCTTTGTCTGCCCGCGGCAGACCGTGCTCGATCGGTGCTGGGCATTGGCGTCCCCAGGGGGATTCGAACCCCCGTTGTCGCCGTGAAAGGGCGATGTCCTGGGCCTCTAGACGATGGGGACGTGGCGGCGGATTTCGGCTGACGCTGAAGCATCGAAATGGTGGAGCTAGGCGGGATCGAACCGCCGACCTCTTGCATGCCATGCAAGCGCTCTCCCAGCTGAGCTATAGCCCCACGATCGAGCCGGGGACTCTACGATAGCGACTATTTGATGTCAACGCGCGCAGTCGCGCACGTGCAGGCCTGATTTCAACGGGCGTGATCACTGACCGCTTTCATTGCAGCGCGTGATTTCTTTACTGCATCGCGGTAAAGGCGCGATGAGCGCAAAGCCCGCCGGCCAGCCTGTGTATACTTTCCAGCCATGACCGCCAGAACGATCATCGTCAAGCTTCTGCAGAAGACCCGGCTCAACCGGGTCGCTCACCGCCTTTACTATCGATATCTGCATGGCTTCGATACGGCCAGCCGGGATGTTCTGCCGGCGCTCCAGACGTGTTTCCAGAAATCCGTTGAATCTCGGACGGCATACGAGGGCGATTACTGCGAGTTCGGCATTTTCAAGGGCTACGCCTTCTGGTACGCGCAGGATACGGCGGCGAAACTGGGCCTGGACGGCTTGCGGTTCTACGGCTTCGATTCATTCCGCGGGCTGCCGAAGGTCCAGGGACGGGACGCGACAGCAAACGATGCTTTCTATGAAGGGCAATTTTCCTGCACCAAAGACAGGGTCACCGAAAATCTTGAGCGTGCCGGAGTCGACTGGAACAGGACGTTCCTGATCGAGGGCTTTTTCGGGGAGTCGTTGAACGAAACAACAAAAAACGAGCTTGAGATGCGGAAAATAGCGATCGCGCTGATCGACTGCGATCTCTATGCGTCGACCATCGATGTGCTCCATTTCATCAGCGACATGATCATCGACGGGACGATCTTGTTATTCGACGACTGGAATTGCTTCGACCGCAATGACGAGAGGGGGCAACGCAGGGCCTTCCGTGAGTTCAGGGACCGGCATCCCCGGCTGGCCGTGGAGGATCTCTTCACCTACGGGGCTTACGGCCAGGTGTTCATGCTCAGAAAGCCGCACTAGCCTGGACGTTCAGGAACGAACCGGCTGCCCGGAGAGGGCACGCGTAGCGGGACTGCGGATGTGCGCGATGGCGCGGTCGATTCGTGCGAGCGCGGTGTCCCGGCCCAGCAGCGCGAGCGTGACGTCGATCGGCGGCGATATGGCGCCGCCCGACACGGCTACGCGGATCGGCTGCGCGATTTTGCCGAGGCCGACGGCCAGACGTTCGGCCGCCGCGTGAATCGCCGCGTGTATGGACGCCGCATCCCACTCCGAAAGCGCCTGCAGGGACTCCCGGGCTGCGCCGAGCGCCGGCAGCGTGTCCGCATTGAGGTTCTTGCGGGCCGCCTTCTCGTCGTAGGCCTCAATGGCCTCGTAGAAGAACCGGCTCGCACGCGCCATTTCGCTCAAAGTTTTCGCGCGCTCGCGCTGTGCGGCGGCGACCGCTTCGAGCGGCGGCCCGTCGGTCGTGCGGATGCCGAGGCGCTCGAGCTGCCAGCCGAGTTCCCGCCCCAGCCTATCCGCCGGGCAGCGCATGATGTAGTGCTGATTGAGCCAGAGCAGCTTGTCCGGATCGAAGGTCGCGGCGGCTTTGTTGACGTCGGCAATGTCGAACAGCTCGATCATTTCGTCGAGGGAGAATATTTCCTGGTCGCCGTGCGACCAGCCGAGGCGCACGAGGTAGTTGAGCAGCGCCTCGGGCAGGTAACCCTCCTGCCGGTAGAGCAGCACGCTCACCGCGCCGTGGCGCTTGGAGAGACGGGAGCCGTCCGGGCCGAGAATCAGGGGCACGTGCGCATATTGCGGCGGCTCCAGGCCGAGCGCGTGCAACATGTTGATCTGCCGCGGCGTATTATTGAGGTGATCGTCGCCGCGTATCACGTGCGTGATGTGCATGTCGGAATCATCGACGATCACGGAGAAATTGTAGGTCGGGCTCATGTCCGCGCGCGCGAGCACCAGATCGTCGAGCTCGGCGTTGCGGAACACGACCCGGCCGCGCACGAGATCGTCGACGACCACTTCCCCGTCGGCCGGGTTCCGGAAACGGAACACCGGGTCGACCCCAGGCCGCGCGTCTGAGCGCTCGCGACAGCGCCCGTCGTAGCGCGGCTTCTCCTTGCGCACAAGCTGCTCCGAGCGCATCGCCTCCAGCTCATCGCGCGTGCAGTAGCACCGGTAGGCGTGACCCTCGTCGAGCATGCGCTCCAGCACCTCGCGGTAGCGGTCGTAACGGCGCGTCTGATAGTAAGGCCCCTCGTCCATGCCCAGCTCGAGCCACTGCATGGCGTCGAAAATGATCTGGATCGCCTCCTCGGTCGAGCGCTCGCGGTCGGTATCCTCGATGCGCAGCACGAATTTGCCGCCATGACGACGCGAATACAGCCAGCAGAAGAGCGCGGTGCGTACGCCGCCGATGTGCAGGTAGCCAGTCGGAGACGGCGCGAAACGGGTCTTGACGGTCATGGGCACGCTGAGTGACGGGCGAAGGAGAATCGAGCGCGGAATTGTACTAAATTATGCAGGCCGACGGTTTGACCATCCGCCAGCGCGACCGTAATATTGCGCGCAAGATGCGCGCGTAGCTCAGCGGGAGAGCGCCCCCTTCACACGGGGGAGGTCGCAGGTTCAATCCCTGCCGCGCGCACCATTGGGAAAGCTGAACAGAACAGCTACCCTGGTGCGGACCTTACCGTGATTCTCCTACAATCTGTGGATAGCTCCTCAAGGCATTCTCGAAGATCAGGGGGCGCATTGAAAACGTACGCACGTCCTACTCTGCTCTTGAGCAGCAGGCCAACGTCGGCTAGTTTCAACAGGTCCCTTCGAGCAGTCTCATACGTAACGTTATGGGCCTTTCTGTGGACCTCAATTTCATAAGTTGTCCCGGCATGCTTAAGGGCACGGGTTGTTGAGCGAAACCGAGCGGCGCGTTGAGGTCCTCGCCTACCGCGGAGCCGAAGAACGTCTGGGACGTTTGTTGCTGCAGCTTGCTGCTGCACCGGGAGGGGAAGAGAGCGAGGTTGCGCTTCATGTCAGCCACGAGGACCTCGCGCGTATGGCTGCCATGAGCCGAGCTCATGTCACTGTGACGATGGGGAGGTTCCGACGGCGCGGAATCGTACGCTACAAGGGCAACCGCCAGCTACGGTGGACGTGCCGTTACTACTGGCTGCAGTGAACAAGGGCAAAAAAACTTGACTGAACGACGACCATGAATTGGCTGCGTCAATGCTGCAAAAAGGAGCGTAACGATCTGTTCCGCGACGGCCGTCACCGGTGATCCCTTTTGTTAAAGCGAAAAGTGGGAAAACCTGATGCGAGTGATCGCCACGATAAGCGCGGCTTGCACTCAAAAGATCAGCATTAACAGGCCGATGACGACCAGCAGACCGATCAGAAAAATGACGAACGCCGTCTTGCCGAGGAACTTGAACATGGATGGGTCCTGTTGGCAAGTTGTTGACGTTGGGTAGAGGCGGCTGAGGCTGACTTCGCAGCCCCCTCAGCCGCGCAGCCGGTCATTTGCCGCGAAGCTTGTCCTTCGCGCGGCCGAAGCCTTCCTGGACCTTGCCTTTGCCCTTGTCGGCTTTGCCTTCGTTCTCGAGCTTCCTGTCTCCCGTGGCCTTTCCGGCGCCTTCCTTCAGTGAGCCACCGGTCTGCTTGCCCTTGCCTTTGACGCGATCCTTATCCATGCCCATCTCCTTGGTCGTTACGATTTCGACTTCATTGAGTTTCTGCTCAGTGCCGCTTCCTGATGGCTGCAACGAGGTCGTCCTTGCTCATTTTGCTGCGCCCGTCGAGGTCCAGTTCCTCCGCCTGATTGTAGAGCTCATCCTTGCTCCGCTCTTCCAGGCAGGTATTCGGATTACCGGTTCCCTGCGTGGTCTTTTGCGGCGTGCGCCCTTCTTCACGGCGCTGTTTGTTGACCGTGCGTGCCGCGATCTCCTTGGCGCGATCGGTCGATTTGCCGCGTTCTTTTGCACTGTCCTTGACGTGCTCGTACTGCCGCTCGTCCTTGCTGCTCCATTTGTCAGGCATGTCAGCTACTCCTGGGGGCCTATTGCAGGACTCCGCCGGCAACGCTATTGCCGGCCATCGGGTAGTAAGCAAGTTTCATGCCGCCGCATCCACGAACATCTCTGGCGGGAGCGGCGTCAGCCCGGTACGAGTGGCGCGGAGTACAGGACGGGCCCTGTCGGCTGGCCGGTCGGCGAGCCGCCTTCGGGCTCGAGGCTGACCGCAAGGCCACTCGCGCGCGCGAGGGCAGCGAATTTTTCCGCGGCAAGCAGCGATTCGCCCGTGCCGCTCTCCGGCAGGACCCCCATGGAGATCGGCGCGGAGCCGTCGGCCGGGAGCATCCAGGCCTCGTAGGATCTGCCGGCGCCCGGCTGCAAGGTCGCGAGAACCCTCGCGCGCATGATCCGCGTGTCCTCGTCCATTTGCAGCAGCCACAACGGGGTGCCTTCTGCATCCGTCATGATCGACATATATTCCGGCGTCACGGGTTCCGGCGGCTCGTCGAGCAACAGCAGGCCCAGCACCAGCGACAGCAACGCGAAACCCGCGGCGAGCGCGCGCCACAGGCGCGGGCTGCCCGGCGCTCCGGACCGTGGCCGCGCGGCCATCAGGCCCAGCTTCTGCTCGATGGCGTGCCATACCGTCGCCGGCGGCACGACCGGCATCAGCTCGTCATTGAGAGGCATGAGGCGCTCTTGCCACGCCACGATGCGTCCGTGCAGCCGCGCGTTTTCGGCCGCCAGCGTTTCGAGCCGGCGTCGCGCACGCCCGTGCAGCGTGCCGAGCGCGTACTCGCTTGCGAGCGCATCCTGCAGTCGGGGATCCTCGTAGTTCATCGCTCGAGGCAGTCCTTGAGGGCCTGCAAACCGCGGCGAATCCAGCTCTTGGCTGTCCCGAGCGGTGCGCGCAGGCGCGTGGCAATCTCCCCATGCGTGTAGCCGTCTAAATAAGCGAGCCGGATACTGGTACTCTGCTCGCGGCTCAGATCGTCCATGCAGTCTTCGAGCTTGCGTACGGCGGCCGCGGATTCGGTCTTCGCGAACGGGCCCCCGCTGATGTCAGCGATCGCCTGCGCATCGTCGGAATGCTGCTCGACATTTCGCTCGCGATGCTGCCGGCGAACGATATCCAGCGCCCGGTATCTGGCGATGCTGGTCATCCAGGTCATCGGCTGGCCCTTGTCGGACCGATAGCTGTCCGCATTCCGCCAGACGCTGATCAGCACGTCCTGCAAAGCGTCCTCCGCCAGATCCCTCCGTCTCAATATACGCAGCAAGGACGCAAAGAGTTGCGGGGATGCCGCGTCATACAGGGCGCGAAACGCAGCGGTGTCGCCGTTCGCGCAGCGGGACAGCAGCTCAGCCAGCCGGCCGTTCAGCTTTTGTTTGCGGCTTTCGAGGCTATCCATGTTTGATCCGGGTTCTTCTTTGTCACGTCCATGCTTCCATTCTCGATCGGCGCGAAGTTTGCATACTAGATGCAAGCCGCGCTGGATGCCAAACGTAATTTTCGATCGCGGATTAACTTCCGAATCGAATACACAGCGAAATTCTGCATCCGGATCGGCTCCGCTGACGTAACACTTTGGGTACGGGCCCGGTGCAGATCCATGGGCCTGCTCTGATCCATATGGACTTGGGAGATTCTCATGAAATCAGCTTTACTGGCTGCATCACTGGCGGTGGCGATCATCTTTGCCGCGCTGCCGGCGCAGGCCTCGAGCCACCGGGAGGCACCGTTCATCACGGGCATGCCGAAGGTCGACGGCACCGATTATTACATGTTCAACAGCTATGAGGCCGGCCGGGAAGGCTTCGTGACCATCCTCGCGAACTACCTGCCACTTCAGAGTCCAGGCAACGGACCGAACTACTATGCGTTCGATGAAGACGCGCTGTACGAGATCCACATCGACAACAACGGCGATGCGGCTGAGGACATCACTTTCCAGTTCCGTTTCGATAACGAGTTCAAGGACATCGCGCTGCCCATCGGCGACGAAATGGTGCCGATTCCGCTGATCCAGGCCGGTCCGGTCGGGCCCACTGCCGCCGACACCGCCTTGCTCAACCGGGTCGAAACCTACGAGATCGACGTCGTGCGAGGCGATCGGCGCAGCGGCGAGAGCCAGGCGGTCACGAATGCCGATGACAGCGCCGAGGTATTCGCCAAGCCCGTCGACAACATCGGCAACAAGACCATCGCTGACTATGCGGCCTATGCGAGCGACCACATCTATAACGTCGCCGTGCCGGACTGCAGCGCCGGCGGCAAAGTGTTCGTCGGCCAGCGCAAGGAAGGGTTCTTTATTACGGTCGGCAAGATCTTCGATCTGCTCAACCTCGATCCGCTCGGCGCCCCGGATGCGTTTCCGAACGCACTTGACGGCTTGAACATCACGACGATCGCGCTCGAGCTGCCGGTCGACTGCCTGGTCACGGGTGACGACCCGGTGATCGGCGGCTGGACGACGGCCAGCAAGCGCCAGGCCACTGTGTTGAATCCCTCGCCGCCCGACGCAATCAGCGCGACGGTCGAAGGCGGCGCGTTCACCCAGGTATCGCGTATCGGCATGCCGCTGGTCAACGAGCTGGTGATCGGGCTGCCTGCCAAGAACAATTTCAACCACAGTGAGCCTGCGGAAGATGCGCAATTCCTGACCTACGTCACGAATCCGACGCTGCCCGCGTTGATCGAGACACTGTTCCCGGCCGCCGTGGCGCCAACCATGTTTCCACGCGACGATCTCGTGGCGGCGTTCCTGACGGGCGTGCCGATGCTGAATCAGCCTGCTACCGTCACCCCTGCGGAAATGATGCGTTTGAACACGTCGATCGCGGCCGTGCCGGCAGCGGCTCAGGATCCTCTCGGCGTTCTGGCCGACGATCTTGCTGGTTATCCGAACGGCCGCCGCCCGGGCGATGACGTCGTCGACATTTCGCTGCGGGTCGCCATGGGCGTTCTGATCGAAGATCCGGCGGTCGCGCCGGCGGGCCAGATGCCGTTCACCGACCAGACGCGTCTGAACGCGACGGACTTCGATGAAGCCTTCCCGTATCTCCTCACTCCGCTCCCCGGCGCGACGAACTGAGCGGCCCACCATTCAAGGAGATACGACCATGCATAAAACGCTATTGCTGCTATTGATGGCTGCGTTCGCCCTCGGCGGCTGCGATGTCTTCGAAGACAACGACGATGAGGTCGCGGGCCCCGTGGATCCGGATCCCGATCCTGACCCGGATCCCGATCCGACCGGCGACAACTTCAATGACTTCGTGATCGACCTCGTGCAGAACAACACGGCGGACGACACGGATCCCGTTGAAATCAACGACCTCGATTTCGAGTTCGACGAGGAGGAAGACCCGGCCGCGTTCGATGAGCTGTTTCCGCCGGCGCCGTGAGGGCATCGGAAGCGGATGCACCCGATTGAGCAGGTGACACCCCGGGGGCAGCGATTCGTCGCTGCCCCTTTCTTTTTGGGTTTCCTGCTGGCGAGTGCGCCGTCAATCGCCGGGGCGGAGCCCTATATCCCGGCTGACGACGAGGTGGTGCTGGAAACGCTCCGGCGCCCGCAGGGGGCGAGCTGGGACGGGATACGCGCGCTGCGTGCGGCACTCGATGAGAATCCGCAGGATCTCGCTGCGGCGACCCGGCTTGCACGCCTGTACAGCGAATTGAACGCCGACACGGGCGAGCCGCGCTATCTGGGGTACGCGGAAGCGGCCCTCGAACCCTGGTGGGAGCAGAGCGAACCACCGCGGGAGGCCTGGTTGTTGCGCGCCCGCCTCGAGCAGCGGCTGCACCGATTCGACGCCGCGCAGGCGGACCTCGAGGCGTTGCTGCGCACGCATCCCGATGACGCACAAGCTGCCCTGCTGCTGTCGACCGTCGCGATTGTCAGAGGCGACTACGCCGCCGCGCGTTCCGCTTGTGACGGCCTGAAATTCAGCGCAGGGCCGCTCGTGGCGGCTGCCTGTGTCGCCAACCTCGCGCCCTATCTCGGGGAAGCGGAGCGTGGCTTGCAGACTCTGGAAGCCCTGCTGGAGAGAGATGTCCTGCCGGTCAGCGGCCTCGGCGTATGGCTGCTGACGCTCGGCGCCGAGCTTGCCGTCGGCCTCGGCCAGACGGAGACTGCCGGCGAATACTACCGGCGAGCGCTGACGATGACGGATCAGATCGACGAAGTCGACTTGTATCTGCTCGGGAGCTTCGCCGATTACCTGACCGAGCAGGATCGCCCCGGTGAAGCGGTGCAACTTCTCGAGACTGCGCCGCCGGCCGACAGCCTGTTGATCCGCCTGGCGATCGCGCTGGCGTCGCTCGACCCCGCCGCGGCGCAACCGCTCGAGGAGACGCTGTGGCAGCGTATGGAAGCCCTGCAAAGCCGCGGAGACGACACGCACGCGCGCGAGCAGGCGTGGTTCTATCTGCACGTCCGGCACGATGCGGAGACAGCCCTGCAGCATGCGCAGCGCAACTGGCAATTGCAGCATGAAATGCGCGACGCCCGCCTGCTGCTCGAAGCAGCGATTGCAGCCGGTCAACCTGCCGCTGCCGGTCCGGTGCTCAAATGGATGGACGCGCAGCAGATCGACCACGCCTGGCTGAACGACCTCGCCAGAACGCTGCGCAAGCCGCAGGCATGAAGCACTGGATCCTGCTGCTGATCCTGTTTGCTGCCGCCGCTCAGGCGCACAAACCGAGCGACAGCTATCTGTCCATCACGGCGGTGCCCGACTCTGATGAGCTCGCCGTGCAGTGGGATATCGCGCTCGCGGATTTAGAGCACGCGATCGGTCTCGATGCCGACGGCGACGGGGCGATCACCTGGGGCGAGCTGAAGTCGCGGCAAGATGTCGTCGGCGCCTATGCGCTAGCGCGCCTCGAGATTTCCGGTGACGGGGCGACGTGCCCGCCCGGGCCTGTCAGCCTGCTGGTCGACGAGCACAGCGACGGGTCCTACGCAGTCCTGCGTTTCGCCGCGGCTTGCACGGCGCCGCCGGATTCCGTGCAGATCGGATATGACCTGTTCTTCGATCTGGATCCGACACATCGCGGGCTGTTGCGATTCGACTCGGGCGGCGACGTGCGCGTGGCAGTGCTCGGACCGGATGACGCCGAATGGAGCACGGCTGGAGCGGAGGCGTCAGCCTGGTCGACGTTCCTGAGATTCCTCGGTGAGGGCGTGTGGCACATCTGGATCGGCTACGACCACATCGCTTTCCTGCTGCTGCTTCTGCTGCCGGTTGTGCTCGTGCGCGGCCCGGCGGGTTGGCGGCCGGCGCAGAACGCCCGGAGCGTGGCGTGGGCGGTGCTGGGTATCGTCTCGGCATTCACGGTCGCGCACTCGATCACGCTGAGCCTCGCTGCGCTCGGTGTGATTGCGCTCCCGGCAAAACCGGTCGAGATCGCCATTGCTGCGTCAGTCGTGGCGGCCGGGATCTATAATCTGCTGCCGCGGCCGATCGGGCGCGGCTGGATGATCGCTTTCGGCTTCGGACTCGTGCACGGCTTCGGCTTTGCAAACGTGCTGGCGGATCTGGGTCTCGAGGGCAGCCACCTCGCCGTCACCCTCGCCGCCTTCAACATCGGCGTCGAGCTCGGCCAGCTCGCGATCGTGGCGGTGTTTCTGCCGGTGATCTTTCTGCTGCGGCGCCAGACGCTTTACCGGCGGTTCATCATGCCGGCAGGCTCACTCATCGTCGCGCTCGTTGCTTGTTACTGGCTGGTCGAGCGGGCGCTCGGATGAGGTTGAGGCATTGCCACAAACGAGACATGCGCTCATCGCGGCCTGCTATTTTTTTCGGCGGCTGGCGTCAAGGGTTATGTACACGAAAGTGAGCACAACTCCGAGCATCAACAGAGTGACGACAATTTCCACGTTACAGTTCCTCGAGTCGGTTGATACGTCGCTCGATTCTGCGATGAGCCTGGAATACGATACAGGAGATGAGTATCACCGCAACGATAGCGGCCCAGAGCTTGCGCACCGGGGCCGATTCAAACCCCGTCAGCAACCAGCTCATCAAACCGATATCCGAAGCCACCATGACGCCTATCCAGAACCTTATATAACTTATCCGCTCTCTCGCGACGTCAAGCTTGGACATTCCCACAGCGTACATGGAAAACAGTGTAACTCCGGATACGATATTTCGCCAATCTGCCTGGAAACGAGGCGTGTCAGATGGCGTCGAGGATGCCCAGTATCTCCTGCGCCTTCGCCTGCATGAGCGCAATGTCTCCGCGGCTTTCGACGTTGAGGCGCACGACGGGCTCCGTATTCGACGCGCGCAGATTGAAGCGCCAGTTTTGGAACGCCATGCTCAGGCCGTCGGTAAAGTCTGTGTCGAGCACGTCCTCCGCATAAGCTGCGCGCACCGCCTCGAGCGCAGCGGGCGGATCGGCCAGTTGCCGGTTGATCTCGCCGCTGGCAGGAAAAAGCGCGATGCGCTCGGCGACGAGCTCGGATAGCGGCTTGCCCGTCTCGCTCATGATGCGCGTGATCAGCAGCCAGGGAATCATGCCGCTGTCGCAATAAGAGAACTTGCGGAAGTAGTGGTGCGCACTCATCTCGCCGCCGTAGATCGCGTCTTCCTTGCGCATGCGCTCCTTGATGAATGCATGACCGGTCTTGCTCTGCACGGGCACGCCGCCCCGTGCCTCCACCATTTCGATGGTATTCCAGATGAGGCGCGGATCGTGCA
>JACDCP010000052.1 GCA_013817465.1 Gammaproteobacteria bacterium
TACATGCGCCGGCCGGCCCGCTTGACCCGGATGAGCTCTGGCAACGCGGCGTCTTCGTCTACACCCGGAAAACCGATACCGACGCGCGCATTGGGCGACACGCTTACACCCATATGCAGCGCGGCGGGCTCGAAGACATCTCGGTCGACTACGTGGTGGTCGATACGCTGCGCGTCGACCGCGAGGTTTTCGCCTCGATCATCGACGCCTGGCGCGAAGGCTATGCCGACACCGTCGCCGAGCACAGCGGCCTCGATGCCGGATTCACGCACGCCGCCCTGGAGCAGGTAGCGGCCAGTATCCGCAACCCGGAGCACTACGTGGTCTGGCAGGTGCCGGTGCTGAGCGGCCGTGTATCGCGCTGAGGCCGGGCAACATGGCCGGCTGTTCGCAGGCGCTCGAGTTCGTGTATCGGGTTCGTGATCGTTGAGCATGACCGGACAGCGGGCACGATACGAAGAGATCCTTGCGTTCTGGTTCGCCGGCTCGAACAGCGATCCGTTGCTTATCGAGCCGCGTGTGGACGTGTGGTTCGGCGCAGCGGCGCCAGACGCTGAAATCCGCGAGCATTTCGCCATAGACGTGGCTCAGGCTTCGAGCGGCCGGCTCGATGGGTGGCGGGCCGAGCCGCAGGGGCGGCTGGCCCTGATCGTGCTGCTCGATCAGTTCCGCCGCAGTCTGTTTCGCGGTACCGCGGCTGCATTCGCCCGCGATGAGCGCTCGCTCGCGCTGACACTGGAAGGGCTCGAGCGCGCGGAGGACCTGGCACTCAGTCTGGCCGAAAGGATATTCTTCTTTTTACCCCTCCAGCACGCCGAATCGCGGGATGCGCAGGCGCTTTCCGTGCGCAAGTTCGCCGAGCTCGAGGAAATGGCCGATGCCGCCTGGCGCGCGCCGTTCACACGATCGATCGAATCTGCACGCGAGCATCGCGACATCATCGCGCGCTTCGGACGCTTCCCGCACCGCAACAGGGCGCTCGGGCGCACGAGCACCCCCAAAGAAGCCGCGTACCTGGCCGCCGGGGGAGCGACCTTCGGGCAATAGGATTTTATTCGGCCAACCGCGCCGGTGAGATAATCTGGCGCGCCCGCAGGATGCGCGGTTGCCTGCGCGACGAATGTCGCTTCCAATGTTGCCCCCGGCCGGTTGAAACCCGCCCTACGTGTCGATCCAGCGCAGAACTTTCGCCTCCAGCACCTCGAGGGGCAGGGCGCCATCCTCGAGGATCTGCACATGAAACTCGCGGATGTCGAAATCCTCGCCGAGCGCCGCCTCGGCCTTCGCGCGCAGCTCGCTGATCCTGAGCTGGCCGAGCTTGTAGGCGAGCGCCTGACCGGGATTGGCGATATAGCGCTCGACTTCGGAAACGACGTCGCTTTCGGCGATCGACGAGTTCTCCAGCATGTACTCGATGGCCTTGTCGCGGCTCCAGCCCTGCGCGTGCAACCCCGTGTCGACCACCAGGCGCATGGCGCGCAGCATCTCGTCGCTCAGGCGTCCGTAGTACTGATACGGATCCTGGAACAGCCCCAACTCCCGGCCGAGCGATTCCGCGTATAGCGCCCAGCCTTCGACGTACGCCGTGTAGCCGCCGAACCGCCGGAAGCGCGGCAGCGACTCGACCTCCTGCTGCAGCGAGATCTGGAAATGATGGCCCGGCTCGGCTTCGTGCAGATAAAGCGTCTCCATGCCGAACTTCGGTTGCGCGCGCAGATTGAAGGTGTTGACATAGAAAACACCGGCGCGTGACCCGTCAGGCGTCGCCGGCTGATAAGAGCCTCCCGCCGCCGACTCGGCGCGAAACGCCTCGACGGGCCGGATCTCGAAGCCTGCCTCCGGCAACCGGGAAAACAGCTTCGGCAACTCGTCCTCGAGCTTCGCCTTGATGTCGCTGTAAGCATCGATGAGCTGCTCCGCCTCGTCGAAATAAAAGCGGTCGTCGGTCTTGACGTGCTCGAAGAACTCCGCGAGCGTGCCTTCGAAGCCGACCTCCTCCATGACCTGCTCCATCTCCGCTCGTATGCGCGCGACCTCGTCCAGGCCGAGCTGGTGGATCGTTTCCGGCGCGAGATCCGTCGTGGTGTGCACGCGCACGAGGTAGGCGTACCAGTCCTCGCCTTCCGGCAGTGCCGAAATGCCGACCGTCGCGCGTGTCTCAGGCGCGTATTCGTCGCGCATGAAGTCGCGCAGCCTGCGATAAGCCGGAATGATCTGCTCGCCGACCGCCGTCGTGTAAGCTGCCGTCAGTCGCTCGCGGTCCGCCTCGGCGAAGTTGTCCGGCATGTTCTCGACGGGCATATAAAACAGGCTTTCTTCGAGCGAATCGACGAGCTGCGCCTCGAGCTGCGGGATCACTTTGACGACCACGATGCGTGGCTGCACGATGCCCTTCTCGACCCCCGCGCGCATGTTGGCGATCGCCTGATCGACCCAGACGGTGAAATCGCCGATACGGGCGAGGAAGTTCTCGTAATCGCTCACCGTGACAAACGGCTGCACGCTCTGTCCGGAGCCGAGCTGGGCGAAGAAGCTGGGCAGGCTCGACTGCTGGTCGACGGGAATGAGCTCGCCCGGAAATTCGAAACCATCCAGCGCCGTCCGGCGGTCGAGGCGGAAGATTTCGTAGCTCAGCAGGTGCTGGCCCTCGAGGGTTTCGGGATCGATTGCGCCGATGCGCTCCAGGTACTCGGCTTCCAGGGCTCGCGATGCCTGCAGGTGCTTGGGGCCGATATTGTTGGCGAGCCGGTCGTTAAAGCGATCGTCGCCGATGAACGTGCCGAGCAGCGGATTGAGCGCGAGGAACTCGTCGAAGTAGCTTTCAACGAGCTCGTTCAGCCGCTCGCCGGCGTCCGTCGCCGGCTCTGTTTTCATCGACACGGCCGGCGCCGGTGCTTCGCCGGGTGAGCAGGCCAGGAGCAGGGCGGACGCTGCCGGGAGCAGCAGGGCTTTGATTCGCATGGTCGGTGTGTCCGGTGAGCTAGTGAGGTGTGACAGCGATCGGCGGCCGGGGTTGTGCCGGCGCGAAAAGGGGACATTCCTGATTTCCTGTTCGGGGACGAGGCGCCCCGCTGCTCAAACGCTTCGGAGCTTCAGGCATCAAAGGGAAATCAGGAAGGTCCCCTTTTCGCGCAGGCCGATATTAAAGCGAAACGCCAGGTCAGCAAAATTGCGGCGACGCTCAGACCGGCGACGAGGCCGATCCAGACCGCTTGCGGCCCGAGCCCCGCGACCAGACCGAGATACCAGGCGAGCGGAAAGCCAACCAGCCAGTAGGAGAAGAAATTCAGCAGCATCGGCACGCGAGTGTCCTTGAAGCCGCGCAGCGCGCCGGCGGCGCCGACCTGCAGGCCGTCGGAGATCTGAAAGATGGCGGCGACGAACAGCAGTGACACAGCGATGTTGGCGACCGCCTCGTCGGAAGTGTAGAGGCCGACGATGGCATCCTTGAAGACCAGCATGAACACGGCGGAAGCTGCCATTACGCAGGCGCACAGGCCGATGCCGGTATAGCCGAGAAAACGCGCGTAATCGAGCTGGCCGCGGCCGATCGCGTGGCCGACGCGGATGGTCGTCGCCGAGTGCAGCCCAAGCGGCACCATGAACATGGTGGCTGCATAGTTGATGGCGATCTGATGGGCCGCGACGATCGTGGCGCCGAGCTTGCCCATGAGCAGCGCGACGGTGCTGAAGAGCCCCGCCTCGGCCACCACGCTGGCGCCGATCGGCAACCCCAGCGCGAGCAGCTCGCGCAATGTCGCCGGGTGCGGCCAGTCGAAGCGCGTGAAAATCTCCAGCGGCCCGTAGCGCGGCGTGCGCAGGACGTATACGAGCATCGCGGCGAACATGATCCACATGGCGATCGCGCTCGCGAGCCCGCAGCCGACGGCCCCCATAGCCGGAAATCCGAGCTTGCCGTACATGAGCACGTAGTTGCCGATCACATTGGAGACGAACCCGAGCAGGGCGATATACATGATCGGGCGCGTCCAGCCGATGCCTTCGCTGGTGAAGCGCAGCGCGAGATAGGCGTAGATCGCCGGCAGCCCCCAGGCGATGGCGCTGACGTAGCCGCTCGTCAGCGGCACGATCGACGCGTCGATGCCGATCAGCACGAGCAGATGGCGGGCGTTCAACAATGCGATCAGCAGCACCGCAGCGAGCCCGACACCCAACCACAGCGCCTGGCGCGTATACGCGCCGATGCGCCGGCTCTCGCCGGCGCCATAGCATTGTGCCGCCGTAGGGCTCATGGCCATCAGCACGCCGAGCCCGAACAGGAAAACCACGATCCAGATGGCGCTGCCGACAGCGACGGCCGCGAGATCGCGCGCGCTCAGCCGGCCGGCCATGACCGCATCCGCGAAATTCATGCCCGCGAGCGCGAGATTGTTCGCTATCAGGGGACCCGCCAGCCGCAGCAGGGCCAGCGCCTCGACGCGGACACTACGGCGTGGCGGTGCTGGCGTGCTCATGAGTTGGCCCGTTTCATGGGGCCGCGAATTTAGCACAGCAACCGCGCGTGATCGGCTTTTGTGGGTAGACTTGGTGCAGGTCTGATCAATCACGGTTTCGTCGTTCCGGCGACCTCACCCCGGCGAAAGCCGGGGCGGAATCCAGGATCGAATTATTCAGAGTTCCTTAGGTGCCGGGCACCTGATCCGGCACCTTTTGACAGATAGCGGAGACTCCATGTACACGAAAGATGTCCGTCGGGTGGCCGTGATCGGCGGCGCGCGGATCCCCTTCAGCCGGGCCTATTCCGGCTACGCAGACTGCACCAATCAGCAGATGCTGACGGCGGCCTTCAAGGCGCTGGTCGATCGCTATGGCCTTGCCGGGCAGCGGCTAGGCGACGTCGCCGCCGGCGCGATTCTCAAGTACTCAGCGGACTGGAACCTGACGCGCGAGGCCGTGCTGGGCTCGGGGCTTGCGCGCGAAACGCCGGCTCTCGATCTGCAACGCGCCTGCGGCACCAGCCTCGAAACAACCATTCTGATCGCCAACAAAATCGCGCTCGGACAGATCGACTGTGGCATAGCCGGCGGGGTCGACACCATCAGCGACGCGCCCGTGGTCTATCCCCGAGACTATCAGCGCATTCTCGTAGAGAGCTCGCGGGGCCGCTCGCTCGGCGAGCGCCTGAAACCCTGGCTGCGCCTGCGGCCGCGGCATTTCAAGCCGGTCCTGCCGGCGGTTGTCGAGCCGCGCACCGGGCTCGACATGGGACAGAGCACAGAGCGCATGGCCAAAGAGTGGCGCATTGCGCGCGAGGATCAGGATGCCCTCGCGCTCGAGAGCCATCGAAAGGCGGCTGCCGCGTGGGATGAGGGGTTTTACGCCGACCTCGTCGTCGCGTTCAACGGGCTCGAATTCGATGACAATATTCGCCGCGATACCAGCATGGAGAAGCTCGCGAAGCTGAGAACCGCCTATGACCGCAGCGCAGCCGGCACACTGACCGCCGGCAACAGCACGCCTTTGACGGATGGCGCGGCGGCCGTGCTGCTCGCCTCGGAGGGATGGGCGCGCGAGCGCGGCCTGCCGGTCCAGGCCTGGCTGACCCACGGCAAGGTCGCGGCGGTCGATTACATCGACGGCGAAGGCCTGCTGATGGCGCCTGCGTATGCGGTATCGCGGATGCTCGAGGATGCGAGCCTGTCGCTGCAGGACTTCGACCTGTATGAGATCCACGAAGCGTTTGCGGCGCAGGTGCTGTCGACGCTGAAAGCCTGGGAGTCCTCGGAGTACTGTCGAGAGCGGCTCGGCCGCGACGCGCCGCTCGGCTCCATCGACCGCGCGAAGCACAACGTCAAGGGCGGCAGTATCGCCATCGGACATCCATTCGCCGCAACCGGCGCGCGCATTGTCGCCACGCTCGCAAAATTATTGTCGCAACGTTGCACCGGCCGCGGCCTCATCTCCGTCTGCACGGCCGGCGGCATGGGCGTCACCGCCATCCTCGAACGCTGAAACGGGGACATTCCTGATTTCCTGAGGAAATGAGGAACGTCTTGTCCCACACGTTCCTGTGGAAATCAGGAATGTCCCCGTTTCCTCCCCCGTTTCCACAGGAAATCAGGAATGTCCCCGTTTCCCTGCATTGCCGCGGTTGCGTCGCGCCGCCGCAGCCGACATCATGGCCCGCCATTGACGCCGGCAAGCTGCGAAAGGCTCTGCGATGCAGGAAATCAATGCTTTCATGGATGCCCTGAACGGCATCCTCTGGCACGACTCGGTCCTCTTCCTGCTTCTCGGCACGGGTATCCTGTTCACGTTCTGGAGCGGTTTCGGCCAGTACCGGGCGCTGACGCACGGCGTCCAGGTCACCCGCGGTGTCTACGACGACGCCAGGGATCCGGGCGCAATCAACCACTTCCAGGCGCTCTCGGCGGCACTCTCCGCCACTGTCGGCCTCGGTAACATCGGCGGTGTGGCGCTCGCGATCGCGCTCGGCGGGCCCGGTGCGGTGTTCTGGATGTGGGTGGTCGGTTTCTTCGGCATGGCGATCAAGCTCACCGAGGTGACGCTCGCGATGCTTTACCGCAACACGGACGATCCCGACAACCCGCATGGCGGGCCGATGTGGGTCGCGAGCAAGGGCCTCGCCAGAATGAACCCGAAGCTTGCCGGCATCGGCAAGGTCTGGGGCGGCATCTTCTGCCTTACGCTGCTCGTCTCCACAATCACCGGTGGCAACATGTTCCAGGCCTGGAACGTGGGCGAGATCACCGAGGAATACTTCGGCATTCCGAGCGTCGCGGTCGGCATCGTCATGTCGCTCCTGGTCGGCGGCGTCATCATCGGCGGCATCAAGCGCATCGGCGCAGTCGCCGCGACGCTCGTGCCGTTCATGATCGGTCTTTATCTGCTGGCCAGCTTTTATGTCCTGTTCATGAATGCCGGCGAGATCCCGGACATGTTCCGCCTGATCGTCACGGCCGCATTCTCGACCGAGGAGGCGAGCGGCGCCTTCATCGGCGGCACGATGGGCTACGCGTTCCTGTTCGGGATGAAGCGTGCGCTGTTCTCCAACGAAGCCGGTCAGGGATCCTCGCCGATCGCGCACTCCGCGGCGAAGACTGCCGAACCGGTGCGCGAAGGCGTGGTCGCCGGCCTCGAGCCATTCATCGACACGCTCATCGTCTGTACCCTGACCGCAGTCGTGATTCTCATCACCGGCGTATGGAACCGGCCCGCCGAAGCGACCTACGAGAACCCACCCGCCGTGGTTTCGGCCGGCGCCGATCGATGGAGCCTCGAAACGCTGCCGGCACCGCAGCCCGAGGCGGGCGCCTGGCGCGACGGCGAGAACGTGTTCACGATCGTCACCGCGCACGAGAACGAAGACGCCGGCAACAACCTGCATCGACTGGGCGGCTTCGTCCGCGTCACCGCCGGCGGCACATTTATCGACTGGCGCAGCATCTCGAGCGAGGAGCGGCCGCAACACGTCGACGGCGGCGTGTACGCCGCGTTTGTGGGAGCGACGTTGACCGCCAAAGCGTTCGATTCGGTGACGCCGGGCCTGGGTAAATGGCTGGTGACGCTCGCCGTCTGGTTGTTCGCGATCTCGACGATGATCTCCTGGAGCTACTATGGCGAGCAGGGCATGATCTATCTCCTCGGCGAGCGCTCCGTGCTGCCGTACAAGGTCGCGTACTGCCTGCTCATCATCATCGCCACCATGGGGTTCATCAGAACCGACGCCCAGCTCGACAACCTCACCGGCATCGGCACCGGCGTCATGCTGTTTGCGAACATTCCGATCATGTGGCTGTTCGGCCGCCAGGCGATGCGCGCGTACCACGAGTACATGGGGCGCCTCAAGGACGGCCGCATGGGCCCGGATCACCCCAGGCCGAAGCTCGAGGACGTGATCAGCGGTCGCGACGTGAGCTGATTGCTGGTTGGCCGGGCGCGACCTTCGCGCACGACCTGCTACGAATCGCCGCGGCGCCTTACTCGGCGCCGCGCGTGCTGCTCCCTCAGCTTGCCTTCCACGCGCGCCACTATCTCGTCGATGCTCTCTTGTCCGGTTTCGTGCGGGTGATCGTCCAGGTGGTCGGCCGCAGAAAACAGCCGGATCCAATGCTCCGTGCGCCGGCCGAAGCGCACCACTTCGTAGAAATGCTGCTTTCTGCCAGCGGTGAGCACATCGATCAACGCTGCGATCAGCGACACGGGTACGAGCATGAGGTCACGCAGCCCGTCGACGAACAGCTTGAGCTGAAATACGGCGACGTCCCGCAGCAGTTGCCCGCGTCCACGCGGGTCCGATGTTACCGCTGCATCGCGAGTCTCGACGTCTGGTCGCTGGGCGTTCATGCCGCCGGTATGATACGCCACCATGAACTGTCAATCGGGATCGGACTGCCATCTCGCGGTCTCCGGATCGCTGCGCCGGGCCGCGCAATGACAGGCGCAGGAAATCGCAGTCTGCCCCCGATGTCCGGCGGGGAGACGCTGCAGATCGCCGTGCTGCTCGTCAATCTGGGCACACCGGATGCGCCGACGCCGGCCGCGGTACGGCGATATCTCGCCGAGTTCCTGTCCGATCCCCGCGTCATTGAAACTCCCCGTGTGCTCTGGTGGCCCATCCTGCACGGCGTGATCCTGCGCGTGCGTCCACAGCGCTCAGCCGAGCTGTACCGGAAAATCTGGACGGATGCCGGCTCCCCGCTGCTGGTCAATACCCGCCAGCAGGCGCAGGCACTGGAGGATGCGCTATCGCAACGACTGGCCGATCCTGTGCCGGTCGAGTTCGCCATGCGCTACGGGAGCCCGTCGGTGGGCGAGATACTGCGTAAGCTCAAGCTGGCCGATGTGCGCCGGCTGCTCGTCCTGCCGATGTACCCGCAGTATGCCGCCGCGACGACCGGCTCGGTTTTCGATGCCGTCGCGCGTGAGCTCTCGCGCTGGCGCCGGGTTCCCGAGACCCGGTTCGTTCACGCCTATCACGATGATTCAGACTATATCGGCGCGCTGGCTGCAAGCGTGCGCGAGCACTGGTCCGCGCACGGGCGCGCCGAGCGTCTGCTGCTGTCGTTTCACGGGCTGCCCGCACGCTGCGTGCGTGCCGGCGATCCCTATGAACGCCACTGCCTCGAGACCGCG
Organism: Gammaproteobacteria bacterium; assembly: GCA_013817465.1. Classification (GTDB taxonomy): domain Bacteria; phylum Pseudomonadota; class Gammaproteobacteria; order Steroidobacterales; family JACDCP01; genus JACDCP01. The sequence goes on from JACDCP010000052.1 coordinate 9,118, forward strand.
CGCCTGCTTGCCGATGAGCTGTCACTCGACGACGACACGTGGGCCATGAGCTTCCAGTCGCGGGTCGGCCGGGAGCCGTGGCTCAGGCCCTATACCGACGTTCTGCTGGGCGAATGGGCGCGCAGCGGCATCCAGCGCGTGCAGGCGCTATGTCCCGGTTTCGCGGCAGATTGCCTCGAGACGCTCGAGGAGATCGCCATCCGCAACCGTGATGACTTTGTCGAGGCCGGCGGTGAAGCCCTGGAGTACATCCCCGCCCTGAACGCGCGCGCAGATCACATTGCCTTCCTCGCCCGCCTCGTCGCGCAGCACATGCAGGGTTGGCCCGCGGCCGTGCGACACGATTGATGCTGCTCGGTCGCTTTTTGGAACTGAGCGTGCAGACGCCCGACGTCCTCGCTTCGGTCGAGTTCTACGAGTCCCTGGGTTTCAGGCAATGCGTCGTCGGCGAAACCTGGTCTCACCCCTATGCGGTGCTGAGTGACGGACGGCTGTTTCTCGGCCTGCATGACTACGCGTTCGACTCTCCCGCGCTGACATTTGTGCGACCAGAGCTGAGCGCGCATCTGGCGGAGCTCGAAAGACGCGGCCTCCGATTCCAGTTCCGCAAGACCGGCGAGGAAGTATTCAACGAGGCCGGCTTCCTCGATCCCGATGGCCATATGATCGCGCTGCTCGAGGCGCGTACCTTCTCGCCAGCCGGCTTTCCGGATCGCGACTTCTCCGCGCTGGGCCGCTTCGGCGAGTACAGCCTGCCCGTGCGCGACCTCGATGTCGCCCTCGACTTCTGGAGAAAGCTCGAAGGGGTGCCCCTGGCGCGGGACTCGGAGCCACGTCCCCGCGCGAGCGTGAATATCGGCGGCGCCCGCCTGGGACTGCACCAGAAGCCCGACTTCCGGCAACTCTCGTTGACCTTCCTGGCGGACGACATGGCGGCGCGTATCGAATATCTGCGAGAGAAAGGTTATGAGTTGACCGCAGCCACGCTGCGCTCTCCGGAAGGACTCACGATCCTCCTGCGCGAGAGCAAAAGCAAAGGAGGTGTCCCTGAAACGGACTAGGTGCCCGGCACCTTCGGCACCTTTTTGCGGAGCTGATCGAGGATGCCCTCGTTCTCGAGCGTGGAGGTGTCCTCGGTGATCTCCTCGCCCCTCCCTATGTCACGCAGCAGGCGGCGCATGATCTTGCCGGAGCGCGTCTTCGGCAGATTGTCTGCGAAGCGGATCTCATCGGGCTTCGCAATGGCGCCGATCTGCTCGGCGACCCACTCACGCAACTGTCCGGCCAGCGCTTCAGCGTCGCTGCCGTTCGGTCGCGCGCCTTTCAGGACCACGAACGCGAGTATCGCCTCGCCCTTGATGTCGTGCGGCTGGCCGACGACAGCCGCTTCGGCGACCTGCTCATGCGCGACCAGTGCCGACTCGACCTCCATCGTGCCGAGCCGATGGCCGGCAACGTTCAGCACATCGTCGACGCGGCCCATGATCCAGAAGTAACCATCCCTGTCCCGGTGCGCGCTGTCGCCTGCGACGTAGTAACGATTGCCGAACTTCTCCCAGTAGGTTTCCAGGTAGCGCTCGTTATCACGCCAGATTGTGCGCAGCATGGAGGGCCAGGGACGCTTGATGACCAGGTAGCCGCCGGCGCCTGACTTCGTGATCGGCTCGCCCGAGGCGTCGACGATGTCCGCATCGATGCCGGGCAAGGCACGCGTGCAGGAACCCGGTTTCGTCGGTGTCGCGCCCGGCATCGGCGAAATCATGATCGCCCCGGTTTCGGTTTGCCACCAGGTATCGACGATCGGACAGCGCTCACCGCCGATTACGCGGCGGTACCACATCCACGCCTCGGGATTGATCGGCTCGCCAACGGTACCGAGCAGCCGGAGCTTGGTGAGATCGTATTGCGCCGGCAGCTCGTCGCCGAGCTTCATGAGTGCACGGATGGCGGTCGGTGCGGTGTAGAAGACCGTGACGTTGTGCCGTTGGCAATTCTTCCAGAAGCGACCGCCGTCCGGCCAAGTCGGCGCGCCCTCGTAGATCAGTATCGTCGCGCCCGCGGCCAGCGGGCCATAGGCGACGTAGGTGTGGCCGGTGACCCAGCCGACGTCGGCAGTGCACCAGAAGACATCGCTGCTCCGCAGGTCGAATACCCAGCGGCAGGTCAGTTTCGCATTCAGCAGGTAGCCGGCGCTCGAGTGCTGCACGCCCTTGGGTCTGCCGGTCGAGCCGGAGGTGTAAAGCAGGAACAACGGGTGCTCCGCCTCGATCCAGGCCGGCTGACAGTCTTCCGGCGCTGCCTCGACCACCTCATCCCACCAGATGTCACGGCCCGGCTTCATGTTGACCGCCTGCCCCGTGCGCCGGCAGACGATGACCGTTTCCACGCTCGGGCAGGAGCCGTCGAGTGCCAGGTCGGCGGCCGCCTTGAGCTCGACGATCTTGCCCGCGCGCCGGCCCCCGTCGGCTGTTACCACGAGTTTTGCGCCGGCATCCTCGATGCGGTCGCGCAGCGAGCTGGCGGAGAAACCGCCGAAGACGACCGAGTGGATCGCGCCGATGCGTGCGCAGGCCTGCATGGCGATCACCGCCTCCGGAATCATCGGCATGTAGATCACGACGCGGTCGCCGGTCTCCACGCCCTGCGCCTTGAGCGCATTGGCGAACCGGCAGACCAGCGCATGCAACTCACGATACGTGATCTTGCGCGTGTCGCCTTCCTCGCCCTCGAAACGGATCGCGATCCGCTCGCCACGCTCGGTCAAGTGAACGTCGAGGCAGTTGTACGAGACATTGAGCTTGCCGTCGGTGAACCAGCGGTAGTTGGGCGCCTCGCTTTCGTCGAGTATCTGCGTGAAGGCCGTATGCCACTCGATTTCGTCGCGCGCCATCTGGCCCCAGAAACCGGCGTTGTCCGTCGCCGCGAGCTCGTGCAGCGATTTGAGCTTCTTGGCATCGACGCGCGCATGCTCCGCGAAGTCCTCCGGCGGAGCGAACTGCCGCTTCTCGTGCAGGATGGACTCGATGTCGGTCTCGTCGGCCATGCTCATCTCCGCTGGTCAAATGTTGACAAAGCCTTCCATGGCTTTTTCAACTCGGCAATCGTTAAGCTAACCCATTCCGGCGTTCAAAAACACCGTGGGCCGGTGGCTTGGCAGGGAGGCATCGCCATTTTCGACGACCGCAGGTTCCAGAAAATGCTCGCAATCCGAAAATCATACTTTTTGGATCGCAGCGTTGAAAAAGCCATGCATGGATTTTTCAACATTTCGCTAGAGCAATCGCTCCAGGAGGCTGCGCGCCTGGCCGAGATAGCCGGCGCCGAACAGGTTCAGGTGATTGAGCACGTGATAGAGGTTGTAGAGATCGACGCGGGCTTCATGGGCTTCCGGCAGCGGCCAGGCTTCCGCATACGCCGAGTAAAACGCACTCGAGAATCCGCCGAACAACCTGGTCATCGCCACATCCGCCTCCCGGTCGCCGAAGTAGACAGCCGGGTCAAAGATCACCGGTCGGCCGTACCGATCGGCGGCGGCGTTGCCGCTCCACAAATCGCCGTGCAGCAGCGAAGGCCGGGGCTGCGCGCCGGCAAAGAAGGATTCGAGACGATCCAGCAGGCGTTCGCCAGGCTGGGCGAGCCGGCTGCCGAAGCCGTTCTCCGTCGCGAGCCGAAGCTGAAAACCGAGGCGCCGATCGCGAAAGAAGGCGACCCAGTCGTGGTGCCAGCCGTTCAACTGCAGCGTGCTGCCGATAGCGTTGTCCCGATCCAGACCGAACGCCGCGTGCGTGACGCGATGCTGACGTGCGAGCTCGGAGCCGAGTTGGCCGTCGGTGCCGGCCGAACGGGCTCCGAGCTCGATCCATTCGAGCGCGAGAAAGGCCTCGCTCGCAGTGGCGGCATAAGCGATGACTTCCGGGACACGCACCGCCTGCGCCGCGGCAAGCATCTCCAGGCCGCACGCTTCGGCTTCGAACAACCGCAGCGCGCCGGCGTCATGCACTTTGATAAAGCAGTCGCCGTCCGGACTCTCCACCCGCCAGGCTGAATGAATGCAGCCGCCGCCAACGGGTTGCGCTGTCTGTGGATCGAGCTGCGGCCCACCGGCCTCTTTCAGGCGGGCCGCGATCTCTGGCCACTTTGGCATATACCCGCTCCCTTCCGCCGGCTCCCCGATAGAGGGGATAAGGAATGCGTCAAGAAGGATGTACCTCCTCCCGTGCGGGTACGACGGGGTACGGTAGAGCGTCGAATCCGCAATACGTCTCCGCGATGCGGCGCGCCTGAAAGCGCAACGCGGAACCGAACGCCGCGCCATCGTACAATCGTTCGAGTGAATCCAGATCGGGCGCGCCACGCGTGAGGCCGGCACGTTCAAAGGCGAGCGGCGCGTCGCAGA
>JACDCP010000265.1 GCA_013817465.1 Gammaproteobacteria bacterium
GGCCGCGGGGGGCGGCCGGAAACTGATCAAGGGGCTCGGGGTCGCCGCTCTGGCCTACGGGGCCGTGCTGCTGATCGGTGCGGCGAGTGGCGGCAGCGATCCGCTGGCGCCGCTTGCACGCCTCGGCGGCTCCACGGCGGCCGTGCACGAAGGGCTGAATTTCAGGCGCATCAAGACCGTTGCCGATCTCGAGACGGAGCTCGCCGCTGCCGGCGCGACCGGTGAGAGTGTCATGCTCGATTTCTACGCGGACTGGTGCGTCTCCTGCAAGGAGATGGAGAAGTACACGTTCACGGACGAAAGAGTCCGTCGGGCGTTGGAGGGCACCCGCCTGCTGCAGGCCGACGTGACCGCCAACGATGAAGCGGATCGCGCGCTGCTCGGTCACTTCGGCATCTACGGGCCGCCGACGATGGCATTCTTCGGCCGCGATGGCCGGGAACGCCTCAATTATCGCCTGATCGGCTTCATGCCGGCCGGCGAGTTCCATGAGCACGCGCAGCAGGCGCTCGCAGCGCCGTTGGCGAGCGCATCGCCATGACCAAGAACCCACCTCGCATCCTGATCGCCGCCGTGCTTGTCGCCGCGGCGCTCGGCGGCTTCTTTTTGTATCGCAGCGTCTCCGGGCCGGATTCCGGGCTGCTGCTCGGCACAGCCACGCCGGACGCCGGCACCCGGCGTCCGGAATTTTCGTTGCCCGATACGACCGGGGAGATGCGTTCCATGTCGGAATGGGACGGCGACGCGCTGGTGGTCAACTTCTGGGCCACCTGGTGTGCACCCTGCCGGCGTGAGATCCCGTTGCTCATGGCCCTGCAGAAAGAACATGCCGGCGGATCTCTGCAGGTCGTCGGCATCGCTGTCGACCAGGCGGACGCGGTGCGCCAGTTCGCCGCCGAGATGGGGATCAACTACCCCGTTCTGGTCGGCGAGCAGGCAGCCATGGACGCCGCGTCCGGGTTCGGCGTGGACTTCATCGGGCTGCCGTTCACCGCATTCACTGACGCCGAGGGCCGCGTGCGGAAGATCCATCTGGGGGAGCTGGAGCCGCACGAGCTCGATGCCCTCGTTGCCGAGATCCTGCCAAAAAATTAGTGCATTCGACGCGAACGGGGTTAAACTCGCGCCCATCTTCGGCCAAACAACAAGAAATCGGCATGGCGAGGCTCCTCCTGCTGAACGGCCCGAACCTCAATCTGCTGGCCAGACGCGAGTCCGAAATCTATGGCACGGTAAGCCTGGAGGACATTGAGGCCGGCCTTGGCCGCCTCGCCCGCGAGCTCGGTCATGAGCTCGAGACATTCCAGAGCAATGCCGAGCACCGGCTCATCGAGCGCATCCACGAAGCCGCCCGGGACGTGGATTGCATACTGTTCAATCCCGGCGGCTTCACGCATACCAGCGTCGCATTGCGCGATGCGCTGCTGGGGGTCGCCATACCCTTCGTCGAAATTCATTTAAGCAACATCGCCGCTCGCGAAGATTTCCGGCGCCATTCCTATTTCTCGGACATCGCCCTGGGGCATATCGCCGGCTTTGGGGGCTTCGGCTACCAGCTTGCGCTACGCGCTGCCGTTCACTGGCTGAAAGCCGGCAAGTGAGGACCGCCTGATGGATATCCGTAAGGTGAAGAAGCTGATCGAACTGCTCGAGGAGTCCGGCGTCGCCGAAATAGAGATCAGGGAAGGCGAGGAGTCGGTCCGAATCAGCCGTTACGGCCAGATGGCGCCAGGCACCATGATCGCAGCGCCGGGACCGGCAACGGCCGTGACGCCCGACGCGGGTGGGGTCGGACAGACACCGGACACCTCGAAGCCCCCTGACGAGATACCCGATGGCCATACGGTGCGTTCGCCGATGGTCGGCACGCTGTACTTGGCGCCGTCCCCCGGGGCCAAGCCATTCGTCGAGATCGGCAGCGAGGTCAAGACCGGCGACACGCTCTGCATCATCGAGGCCATGAAAATGATGAACCAGATCGAATCCGACACCGACGGCCGCGTCCGGGCGATCCTTGCCGAGAACGGCGATCCGGTCGAATTCGATCAGCCGCTGTTCGTCATCGAGTAGCAGGCGGGCCGTCTGCCGGTGCTGGACAAGGTCGTCATCGCCAATCGCGGCGAGATCGCCCTGCGCGTGCTGCGCGCATGCCGCGAGCTTGGCATCAAGACGGTCGCCGTGTACTCGACGGCCGATCACAGCCAGAAGCACGTGTTGCTGGCCGACGAGACGGTCTGCATCGGGCCACCGGCATCGGTCGGCAGCTACCTCAACATGCCCGCGATCATCAGCGCGGCCGAGGTGACCGACTCGATGGCGGTCCATCCCGGATACGGCTTCCTGTCCGAGAACGCCGACTTCGCCGAGCGGGTGGAAAACTCGGGTTTCATCTTCATCGGGCCGCGGCCCGACGCGATCCGGCTGATGGGCGACAAAGTGTCCGCGATCAGGACAATGAAGGAGGCAGGCGTGCCCTGCGTGCCCGGCTCCGACGGCATCCTCGGCGAGGATGCACAGGAGAATCTCAAGATAGCCCGTGGCATCGGCTACCCGATCATCATCAAGGCGGCGGGCGGCGGGGGCGGCCGCGGCATGCGCGTCGTGCACACCGAGGCGTCGCTGATGAACGCCATCGGCCTGACCCAGGCCGAGGCCTCGGCGGCATTCGGCATCGACACCGTGTACATGGAGAAATTTCTCGAGCGGCCGCGTCACATCGAGTTTCAGGTCCTGGCCGACAACTTCGGCAATGTCATCCATCTGGGCGAGCGTGACTGCTCCATGCAGCGGCGGCACCAGAAGGTCATCGAGGAAGCGCCGGCGCCCGGCATCACTGAAAAGCAGCGCCGCGAAATGGGCGAGCGCTGTGTCGCGGCCTGCCGGGATATCGGCTACCGCAGTGCCGGCACCTTCGAGTTCCTCTATCAGGACGGCCGATTCTATTTCATCGAAATGAACACGCGCATCCAGGTCGAGCACCCGGTCACCGAAATGATCACCGGCGTGGACATAGTGCGCGAGCAGCTCAGCATTGCCTCGGGCAACAAGCTGGCCTATGCGCAGAAGGACATCCAGTTTCGTGGTCATGCCATCGAATGCCGGATCAATGCGGAGGATCCCAAGGATTTCATGCCCTCGCCGGGACCGATCCGGCTCTGGCACCCGCCAGGCGGGCCCGGCATTCGCGTCGACAGCCACGTCTACAGCGGCTACTCGGTGCCGCCCTACTATGACTCCCTGATCGGCAAACTCATTGCCTACGGCGAAACGCGCCGCACCGCGATCGCCAGGATGAACAACGCCCTCAACGAGATCGTGGTCGAGGGCATCAAAACCAATATTCCGCTGCACCGCGAGATCTGCCATCACGCGGCATTCCAGACCGGCGGCACGGACATCCATTACCTCGAAAAGCGGCTCGGGCTATAGCAGGTTGTTGAAAAACTCCATTTTCAACAGCCTGCTATGCGATGCAGGGATGCATCGCCATTTTCGAGGACCGCAGGCCCTTGAAAATGCTCGCAATCCGAAAATCGCAATTTTCGGATTTGCAGAGATGAAAAAGCCATGGATGGCTTTTTCAACAACCTGAAAGGGCAGACCTGCCCTCATGCCCTGGCTTCGCCTCGTATTCGAACCCGCGGCGCCGGATCGCGAACGCCTGGAGACTGCGCTGCAGGCGACTGGTGCACTGGCGGTCAGTTTGCAGGGGGCGGGCAGCGAACCCATCCTCGAACCGGCGCCCGGCGAAACGCCGCTCTGGAGCTGCACGCGAATTTCGGCGCTCTTCGATGCGCAAGTTGATATTGGAAGCATGCTCGGGCGACTGCGCGCCGAGTTGCACGCGGATGCTTTACCGCCACATGGCGTCGAGATGATCGCCGATCGCGTCTGGGAGCGCGAGTGGATCGAGGCCGCAAAGCCTCTGCAC
>JACDCP010000266.1 GCA_013817465.1 Gammaproteobacteria bacterium
CTGCAGCGGGAAGTCCGCGAAGAGCTGCTGGCGCGCCTCGAGCTGACGCTCATCGAGCCACGCCGCGTGCTCGATGCCGGCGCCGGCACGGGCCACGGCAGCGTCGCGCTGGCACGGCGGTTTCGCCGCGCGCGCATAACGGCCCTGGACCTCGCGGAAGGCATGCTGCGACAGACGCGACGCAACCGGCCGTGGCGCAGCAAGGTCAGCGCCGTGTGCGGCGACATCGCACGGCTGCCGCTCGCGACGGGCTCCTTCGATCTGGTGTTCTCCAGCCTCGCTCTGCAATGGTGCGACGAGCCGGCGGCCGCATTGGGCGAGTTTCGCCGCGTGCTTGCCCCACGCAGCCTGCTGAGCTTCGCGAGCTTCGGGCCGGACACGCTCAGGGAGCTGCGCGCGGCCTGGGCAACGGTCGACGGATTCCCGCACGTACATCGATTCATGGACATGCACGATGTCGGCGACGCGCTGGTCGGTGCCGGCTTCGCCGATCCCGTGCTCGACGTGGATTATGTGATTCTGACGTACGAAAACGTATTCGCGCTGATGCGCGACCTCAAGGCCATCGGGGCGCATAATGTCGCGCACGGCCGTGCGCGGGGATTGACCGGGAAACGCAAGCTCGACGCGATGGCCGCGGCCTACGAGCCCCACCGGCGCGAAGGGCGGCTGCCCGCGACTTATGAGATCGTCTACGGCAATGCCTGGACGCCCGAGGCGCCCGCAGGCGCGCGCGCAAAAGCCGGTGAGGCACGCATTCCACCCGCCCTGATCGGCCGTCGCGGCCGCGGGGGACCATGAGATAGGCTCCAGGGTGACGAAAGGCTGGTTCATCACCGGTACCGACACGGGCGTCGGCAAAACGGTCGTCGCTGCGGCGTTGACGCGCCGGCTCGTCGAACAGGGCGAGCGCTGCGCCGTCATGAAGCCCGTTGCCTCCGGCTGCGAGCTGGTGGACCACGAGCTGCGGAACGCCGATGCCGAGACCCTGCGCGCTGAGTCGAACGTGGCGGCGGACTACCAGACGGTCAATCCCTATGCATTCCGACCGGCAATCGCGCCGCACATCGCAGCCGCCGAAGCCGGCGTCGCCATTGATTGCGAATGCATCCTCGCGGCGTATGCGCGGCTCGCGGCCGCGGCCGATTGCGTGATCGTGGAAGGGGCGGGCGGCTGGCTCGTGCCGCTCGGCGCCCGGCGCACGCAGGCCGACCTCGCCGCAGGCCTGGCCCTGCCGGTCGTGCTCGTCGTCGGCCTTCGGCTCGGCTGTCTGAATCACGCCCTGCTGAGCGCCGCCGCCATCGCGGGGCGTGGTCTCAAACTTTCAGGCTGGGTCGCGAACGAAGTGGACCGGGGATTCACGCATATCGCCGAGAACCTGCACTCGCTCGAGACACGCATTTCTGCGCCCCTGCTCGGCCACGTCCCGCCCTGCGGCGACGGGTCGCCGATTACGCATGCGGCCCGAATTCTGGACGTCGCGCGACTTGTCGCCGAAGCACCTGACGCATCCGTTTAACATCTTGTATTCGTTGGCGAAATCAAAACGTCGCGCGTCGATCTCAATTTGCGTGAGACACAGCGTTCCAGTAGCATAGCCGGGCTTTCGCCCACCGGGACGACAGCGCACCAGCGGCTGTTGAAGACTCCGGTTCTTCAACACCCTGTTAAGATCGGTCGAGCTGCGAAGCAGGACTCGGGTTTCGAGCGGTGCAAACGATCGAACTGAACCCCAATTGCTCGCTGACCCCGCGTGCCGCGCGCATTTTTTTCGTGTCGATGGCTGCCGTCTCGCTTACCATTGCGGGCTTGTTTGCGGCACAGGGCTTCTGGCCGGTGCTGCCTTTCGCGGGGGCCGAGCTGGCTTTGCTCGGTGCCGCGCTCGTCGTCAGCATGCGCAACGGCCGTCGGCAGGAAGTGATTCACATCCTCGACGATCGGATCGTGATCGAAAAGCATGGCCGGCAAGGCGGATACAGCGTCGAGTTTCCGCGCTACTGGGCGCGTGTCGTGCTGAGCCAGGCGCGCCGGCCCGGCCATCCGAGCCGCCTGATGCTTCGTTCGCACGGCCGGCAATGCGAGATCGGCCGCTTTCTGACGGAGGACGCGCGGCTTGCGCTGAAGCGCCGCATAGAGGCAAGTCTCGGGAGTTCGGGTTGATGTCGAGCGGTTTCATGAAACGCATGCCGGCCGCCGCCGGTCTCTGGCTCGGCGTCGCTCCCGCCGCTTTCGCGGCGTGGGAGCTCAACATGCCGGTCGGCGTGACCGACATCACGCACGAGACCTACCGGTTGCACATGCTGATCCTGGGCGTTTGCGTCGTCATAGGCTGCATCGTCTTCGGCGCGATGATTTATTCGATTTTCGCCCATCGCAAGTCGCGGGGCAGATCGGCCTCGCAGTTCACGCACAGCACCAAGGTCGAGGTCGTGTGGACGACCATTCCCTTCGTGATTCTCGTCGCCATGGCCATTCCCGCAGCCGAGACCCTGATCCGTATCGAGGACACGCGCAACTCCGACATCAGTATCCAGGTCACCGGCTACCAATGGAAATGGCATTACAACTATCTCGACGAGGGCGTGGAGTTCTTCAGCACGCTCGCCCGCTCGAGCAACGTCGCCCGCCAGCTCGGCTCGGGCGTCGACCCTTACTCCGTGGACAATTATCTGCTCGACGTCGACCGGCCGCTGGTCGTGCCGGTCGGCCAGAAAGTGCGCCTGCTGGTCACCTCGAACGATGTGCTGCATGCCTGGTGGGTGCCCGAGCTGTCCGGCAAGCGCGATGCCGTGCCGGGCTTCGTGAATGACATCTGGTTCCAGGCCAGAGAGCCCGGCATCTATCGCGGCCAGTGCGCCGAGCTCTGCGGCCGGGACCATGGGTTCATGCCCATCGTGGTCGAGGTCGTCAGTGAAGACGCATATGCCGACTGGCTCGCCGGCCAGCGGGATGCGCCGGCGGTGACAGCGGGCGCCGCGGCAGGCGCGACCGGCGACGGCGCGGATCAGGACTGGACGCTCGACGAGCTGATGGCCCGCGGTGAAGAAGGCTATACGGCGAACTGCGTGGCCTGTCACCAGGCGGACGGCCACGGCATTCCGCCCATGTTTCCGAGCCTGGTCGATTCCGACATCGTGCGCGGCGACGTGAGCGGGCACATCGACGTCGTGCTGAATGGCCGGCCCGGCACGGCTATGCAGGCCTTCGGCCCGCAGCTCGATGACGTCGCGCTGGCCGCGATCATTACCTACGTGAGAAACGCCTGGGGCCTCGACAGCGGTGACGTGATCGAGCCCGCCGATATCGAGGCAGCCCGCACGGGCGAGCAACTCCTGGCGGAAAAAACAGGATATCCCAATGGCCTCTAAGGATCTGGACGCCACCGACCGTCTCGAGCGCCTCGACACCGACGAGCACCATCACGGACCGGACTCCGGCATCAAACGCTGGCTGTTCACGACCAATCACAAGGACATCGGCACGCTGTATCTCTGCTTCAGCCTGCTGATGTTCTTCATCGGCGGCGCCATGGCGATGGTCATCCGCGCCGAGCTGTTCCAGCCGGGCCTGCAGCTCGTCGAGCCGGACTTCTTCAATCAGATGACGACCATGCACGCGCTGATCATGATCTTCGGCGCGGTCATGCCGGCCTTCGTCGGGCTCGCCAACTGGATGATCCCGCTCATGATCGGCGGGCCCGACATGGCCTTGCCGAGGCTCAATAACTGGAGCTTCTGGATACTGCCGTTCGCGTTCACGCTGCTGCTGTCGACGTTCTTCGTGCCGGGCGGCGCTCCCGCCGCCGGCTGGACCATGTATCCGCCGCTCGTGCTGCAGACCGGCAATGCGTTCCCGTTCATGATTTTCGCAATCCACTTGATGGGCGCGTCTTCCATCATGGGCTCGAT
>JACDCP010000267.1 GCA_013817465.1 Gammaproteobacteria bacterium
GAACTCCGAGCCCGAGCTGGTCCCGGTCAGGGCGGGCCGCCTGCCGAAATTGACCAGCCACGGGCCGCCGCTCGAGCCGCCGCACATCAGCGATCCGATGATGGTGTTGTTGGAGTTGGAGGCATCGACGAAGCCGTAGGAATCGTTCCGCTCCATGCGCTGGCCGTTGTCGAGGCAGACCGGATAACCTATCTGGGTGATATGGGCGAGGTTTCCGGGGGTGAAGCCGAATCCATCGACGCCGAAGCCGTAGAATCCGGTGCTCTGGCCCGGGAACTTGCCGGCCTGGGGATTCAGCCTGAGCACTCCGACGTCGTTCTGGCAGATGATTCCTGGATTGGCGCAACTATCGGTGCCGTTGAGATACACCGACAGAACGGCGGCGTCCCCGGTAGGCCAGGTGCCATACGGTGCCACGCCATTCTTGTACCCCGGCACGTACTGCCAGTTCGAATAAAAGCTCCCGCCGAATTCTGCGATGCAGTGCGCCGCGGTGACGACGATGCCTCTCTTGATCAGAGACGCCGAGCAGACGAATGTACTCGAGCCTATGTTGAAGAACAGTTTCCCGGATGCGCGGAACGGGAATTGCTTGTTGGTGGTTCCCTGAAACGCGTCGGCGCGCACGGTCGTGAAGGGGTGGTTGAAAGTGCCGAACTCCTGAGGCGTGACATCTTCGGACGCCAGTGCCGGCGAAACCGGCAATCCCAGAAACACCGCCTTCCCTTTGCCGTCGCCGACGGCGCCCGGCGAGAAAGCCGGCTTGCCGCGAGATGGCTGGGACAGCAAGGCGCGGATCATGTTTTCGTGAGCTGCTTGCGACGACTGTCCCGCAACTCTCGGTAAGGCCATCGGCTGGGCATTCACAAAATCGATCGCGGCGCTCGACTGGGCCTGTTTGCCCGGCGCCGTATATACCGAGATCGCTCCGTGCTGCGAAACCCCGGGCTGGGCCGCAATAGCGCTCGTTCCCACGGCGCAACTGAGGAAGCTTGCGATTGCAAGCGACCAGAATCGAAACCTGTTCAATCGGTTCGCGTTCATTCCTGCTACTCCTGATGATTCGACTGTTCTGCTGTGGACCCCTGTGGGCTGGCGGTCCCGAACGGGATGCCCGCCCTCCTGAACACCTGAGTCAAGTGCGCCGCGCCATAGCCTCGTCGGTGAATGGGCTGTGGACCGTATGGAGTCGCCTGAACGCGAAACGAATCCCGCGAGGGTGAGGAGCTGAGCCGGTGCAAGATGTGGACGCCCTCTACAAGGACGTGCTGCTGGAGGTTACGTGCTTTTAGATAAGCACTGTAATTACCGCCGCGACTACGTAAGCCATACGACGCTTTATCGGCGTGGAGTCTACGCCGTTGCATCAAGCTGTCAAGCATCCTGGTGGACGACGCCGTGTACGGATTTTCCAGTGCTTCGGCCGCCCCGAAGCCGGATGAGATATGATCGTTTTCTCCTGACCACGCGCTCTGCTCCGGCGCCAGCAAACGGGTAGTCTGATGTTCTCACGCATTGCCGGGACAGGGCGTTATCTGCCCGAGAAAGTCCTCACCAACTTCGACCTCGAGAAGATGGTCGACACCACCGATGAATGGATTCGCACGCGCACGGGCATCGAGCGCCGGCACATCGCCGCCGAAGGCGAAACCACCGCCGATCTCGCCGAGCGCGCGGCCCGCGCCGCCATCGATGCGGCCGGTATCGAGCCAACCGACATCGATTTCATCGTCGTCGGCACGACGACTCCGGACGTCGTGTTCCCGAACGTCGGCTGCCTGATCCAGGAACGGCTCGGGATTCGCGGCTGCACCGCATTCGGCCTGGAAGCGGCCTGCAGCGGTTTCATGTATGCGCTCGGCATAGCCGACAAGTTCGTGCGCAGCGGCGAATCGAAGCGCGCGCTCGTGGTCGGCGCGGAAACGCTGTCGCGTATCGTGAGCTGGAGCGACCGCGATACCTGCGTGCTGTTCGGCGACGGCGCGGGAGCCGTCGTCCTCGAGCCCGCCGATGAGGCCGGCATTCTTTCCACGCACCTGCATGCCGACGGACATTACGGCGATCTGCTTTTTTTTCCTTCCGGGGTGTCGAAGGGCTTCAACGATCTGAAGTCCGGCAAGGACTTCGTGCAGATGAAAGGCAACGAGGTGTTCAAGGTCGCCGTCAAGACGTTGGGGCGCATCGTCGACGAGACCCTGGAGAAGAATTCGCTCGACAAGTCGGCCATCGACTGGCTGATTCCGCACCAGGCGAACATCCGCATCATTCAGGCAACGGCGAGGAAGCTCGACATGCCGATGGAGCGTGTCGTCATGACGGTGCAGGATCACGGCAACACTTCGGCGGCCTCGGTGCCGATGGCGCTCGACGTCGCCGTGCGTGACGGCCGCATCCGCCGCGGAGACATGCTGCTGCTCGAGGCCTTCGGCGGCGGATTCACCTGGGGTTCGGCGCTGATCCGCTATTGAGATGCGTGTCAGATTCGCTTCCCCGGCATCGTTGATTTTACTGGGAGCCACATTCATGCCAGGAGCGTCACCTGCGTTGACTGCGACGCCGCCCGAAGCGCCGAGGGCGAAGAAGGTACCCGAAAAGCTCGTTATCCACGGCGACGAGCGCATCGACGACTACCTCTGGCTCAACGAGCGGGGCGATCCCGACGTGCACGCGTATCTCGAGGCGGAGAACGCCTATACCGAGCGCCGCATGTCGCATACGAAGGATCTACAGCAGACATTGTTCGCGGAAATGAAAGGCCGCATCAAGCAGGACGACACGTCGGCGCCGGTCAGAATCGACGATTACTTCTATTACCGGCGCTACCGGACCGGCAAAGAATATCCGATCTACTGCCGCAAGCGCGGTTCGCTCGAGGCCGATGAAGAAATACTGCTCGATGTCAACGCGCTCGCGGCGGGCCGGGAATTTTTCAACGTGCGCGGCTTCACCGTCAGCCCGGACCATCGCATGGCGGCCTTCGCGGTCGACGCGCGGGGCCGGCGCGTCTTTACGCTGCACTTCAAGGAGCTGCGCTCGGGAAACATGCTCGAGGATACCATCGCCGGCGTTACCGGCAATCAGGAATGGGCCAACGACAATCGCACGCTTTTTTATACGGCGCTCGATCCGGACACCCTGCGCTGGGACAAGGTTTACCGGCGCACGCTAGGTGAAAAGGCCAGCCATCTCGTCTATGCGGAAGGCGACGACACTTTCTCCGTCGACGTCTCGAAATCGAAATCCGAGCGTTACCTGTTCATCAACGCCGAGAGCACGGTATCGACGGAATACCGCTATCTGCCGACCGACGAGCCGCGTGCAGGCCTGAAGCTCTTCGAAGGCCGTGTACGCGACCACGAATACCACGTCGAGGACGGCGGCGACCGCTTCTATATCTATACCAACTGGCAGGCGCAGAATTTCCGCGTCATGCAGACGGCGCCGGACCGCACCGCGCGCAAGGACTGGAACGAAGTCGTGCCGCATCGCGAGGACGTGCTGATCGAGGGCATGGAAGTGTTCGCACGCTATCTCGTGCTCGAGGAGACCAGGGAAGGGCTTGCCGCGATCCGCGTCATCGACCGGCAGACGGACAAGAGCCATCACGTCGCCTTCGATGAGGAAACGTTTACCGCCTATACCGAGGACAACTACGAATATGATTCCGGATCGCTGCGTTACGGATATGAATCCCTGACCACGCCGGAATCGGTATACGACTACGAGATGGCGAGCAGCGAGCAGCGTCTCGTCAAACGCCAGGAAATTCCCGGCGGCTTCGATCCGGCCCGTTACCGGGCCGAGCGCATCTTCACCAGGTCCCGCGACGGGGTGCGCGTCCCCATATCCCTCGTGTACCGGAAAGGCATGCAACGTGACGGCGAGAACCCGCTCCTGCAGTACGCCT
>JACDCP010000268.1 GCA_013817465.1 Gammaproteobacteria bacterium
AGACTACTGACGAGACGGCAATCGATGCGTCGGTCGCCGCGGTTTCGCGAACCCGCTCACGTACTGCGACGGGAGAGTTCTTGAGTACGGCGATGACCGCATTCGTATCGAGCAGGTATCTCACTCGAAGATATTGTCGGCCGAGGGCGCGGGCGGCTGCTGGCGACCTTCTTCCATGAACGGCACGTCTCTGAAACGATCCAGTTCGGCAAACCACACATCCAGGTCGGTCGCCATGGGCTCGAGCAGCACACCGGTTCCGACCCGACGCACGCGCACGCGGTCGCCGGGGAGACGGAAAGCTCGTGGCAGACGGACAGCCTGACTCCGGCCGTGCATGAACAGCTTGGCGATCCCTTTGTCGGACATGGCGCCCTCGGTCATTGATATCTACCGAGAATATACACCACTCGAAGGGTACGGGCGAGCCCACAGCGGGCGCCGGGTTTCAGCCCTTTGCCACCCGGGCGCTGCACCAGCCGTCGGCATTGATTCGTTTGCCGGGGAAGATAGCGCAGGGGCGCCAGGTCTCGCCTTCGCCGCCCTGAATGTGCAGGCAGTTGCTGCAGATCTCGCCTTCGGCCCAGGCGGGATTTTCTTTTGCGGTGCCGGCGTCATGCGTGTAGCTCAAGGCCTTTGCCGCGGGATCCGAATGCTCGAGCTTCGGCATCGTATCTTCGGCCTGCGCAAATGCTTTTGTGCCGAGCAGCGCGCGCGCCGCAGGCAGGACGACACCACCTGCGACCACACAGGCCATAAATCGCCGCCGATGCTTGTCGTGATGTTGCATGTCGGTCTCCAATCGTCACGCCGGAGAAGCCGGCGGCCAGAAGCGATGGAAAAGCTAATCCCCCGGCTCACGCCGGGGTGACTCGCCGGGATGACGAACAACATGCACAACACATGCCGCAATGCGCATAAACTGCGCGCCGGACGTGGCGAAACGCAAGGCTTGGCAGCGCAAGAGGACAGGTAGCGTCGATATCTGGAGAGCAGCCAACCACGCACCGATTGTCAGCCAGGCCAAGATGTCATCGGCGCGGTTGGTATGAGGCTTGCATAATTGCCCGGTCATGCCGACAACCCCAAGCGCCCAGAGCCGATGAGCTCCGACAGCCCGCCACGCATTTACAATCTGTTTCCCCTGCTCGCCGGTCACGTTGAGTGCTGGCACGAGCATCTGTCACGCATTCGCGGCATGGGTTTCGACTGGATTTTCGTCAATCCATTCTTCGAACCGGGCGAATCCGGCAGTCTCTATGCGATCCGCGATCCGGCGCGCCTGCATCCGGTCGTCGCCGGCGGGGCATCGCTCGAAGATGCGATCAGCGATTTCACGGGGCGGGCGCAGAAAAGCGGCCTGCGCGTGATGGCCGACCTCGTCATCAATCATACGGCGCAGGATGCTTTGCTGGCGGAGAAACACCCGGAGTGGTATTTGCGCGACGCGGATGGATCGCTGCGGGCGCCGCATGCAGTCGACCCCATCGACCCGCGTAAGGCGACCGTGTGGAGAGACCTCGCGGAGCTGGACTACGGCTCGCCGAAGACCCGGAATGCACTCATCGCGCATTTTTCACGCGAGATCGAACGGCTGCTCGAGCTGGGATTCACCGGTTTCCGCTGCGATGCCGCCTACCAGGTGCCCGTGGAAGTCTGGCGCGCGCTCATCGATCGCGCACGCAAGAAGCATCCCGATGCCTCGTTCGCCGCCGAAACGCTCGGCTGCACACCCGAGCAGGCCGAAGGCCTCGGCGGCGCCGGCTTCGATCTGATGTTCAACAGCGCCAAGTGGTGGGATTTTCATGGCGACTGGCTGTTCGAACAGTACGATCGGTTTCGGCCCATCGCGCCGTCGATCGCTTTCCCGGAAAGCCACGATACAGAGCGCCTTGCCATCGAAACCGGCGCGGTCGATCTCGAGCTACGAGAGCGTCACTATCGGCTGCGCTATTTGTTTGCAGCATTCTTCTCGCACGGCGTGATGATGCCGATGGGTTACGAGTACGGTGTCTCCACGCGCCTGCACGTCGTGGAGACCCGCCCGGCCGATTGGGATCGCGAGATGGCCGAGCCACACCTCGATCTCACGGCATTCATCGGCGCCGTGAACCGGCTGAAAGCCGAGCATTCGAGCCTGATCGATGAAGCATCGCTGCGTCGGATCAGCGCGCCGCACGCGCGGGCAGTGGTCCTGCTGCGTCTCGATGCCGAACATCTCGCCGACGCCAGCGAGGCCGCGCTTCTGATACTGAATCCCGATGCGTCGCGTGAGGCCGAGCTCGATACCGGCAGACTCTGGGCCGCAACGGGATCGCGTTTTACGCGATTCGAAGACTTGACGCCCGACGGCGGTGACAACAAGATCGAAGTCGGCCAGCCTTACGCCCTGGCTCCGCTCGAGGCACGCCTGCTTTTCGCAAGCGCGCCGGCCGGGCAGGCCGGCCGGAAGCCCGCCGCCCGCGACAGCGCAAGGCGCCTGAAGGCGCTTGCCGCCAATCGCATCGCCATCGAACGCGTCAGCCCCGAGATCGACAGCGGACGCCACCCGGTCAAGCGCGTGGTCGGAGATTTGCTCGAGGTATCCGCGGCCATCTTCAGCGACGGGCACGAGCGCATCGACGCAGCCGTACGCTTCCGCGCCGACGGCGGGCACTGGCAGAACGCGCCGATGGCGCTCGTCGACAACGATCGCTGGCGCGGTCACCTGCCGCTGCTTCGTAATTGCCGCTACCAGTATACGATCGAGGCGTGGCGCGACCGTTTTGCAACCTGGCGCGATGAGCTCGCAAAAAAACAAGGCGCGGGTCAGGACGTGACGCTCGAGCTGGACGAAGGCCTGGCGCTGGTCCGCGCCACGGCAAAAGCGGCGAAGGGGCGGGCGCGCAAAGAGATTTCCGCGCACCTCGAGCGCATCGACGCCGCTGGCACGGGCGATCACGAGCGGCTATCGCTACTCATGAGCGGCGAGCTGGCGGTGTTGATACGCCGGCATGCGATCCGCATAAATGCTTCGCGTTTCGAGCGCGTGCTGGAGGTCGTCGTCGACCGGCCGGCAGCGCGCTTCGCCGCCTGGTATGAAATGTTCCCGCGCTCGCAGAGCGGTGATCCCGCGCGCCATGGCACTTTCGACGATGTGATCGCGCGGCTCCCTTACGTGCGCGACATGGGCTTCGACGTGCTGTACTTCACGCCAATCCACCCGATCGGCACGACCAATCGCAAGGGACGCAACAACGCACTCGAAGCCGCGCCCGGCGAGCCCGGCAGCCCCTACGCGACCGGCAGTCCGGAAGGCGGTCACACCGCCATCCATCCGCAGCTCGGCACGCTCGCGGATTTCGAGCGCCTGATCGCAGCGGCGCGCAGCCACGGCCTCGAGATCGCGCTCGACTTCGCCATTCAGTGTTCGCCCGATCATCCGTGGATCGCCGAGCATCCTGAGTGGTTCGAATGGCGGCCTGACGGCAGCATCCGGTTCGCGGAGAATCCGCCGAAGAAATACGAAGACATCGTCAACGTGCACTTCTATCGCGATGCCTTTCCTGCCATCTGGCACGAGCTGCGAGATGTCGTGCTGTTCTGGGCCGGGCACGGTATCAGGACGTTTCGCGTCGACAATCCGCACACCAAGCCGCTGCCGTTCTGGGAGTGGATGATCCGCGAGGTGCAGGATCGCCATCCGGACGTGATCTTTCTCTCCGAAGCATTCACGCGGCCGAAGTTGATGAAGCGGCTCGCGAAGCTCGGCTTCACGCAGTCCTACACGTATTTCACGTGGCGCACCGCCAAGCAGGAGCTGATCGATTACATGACCGAGCTCACGCAGACGGAAGCACGCGAGTATTTCCGGCCGAATTTCTTCACCAATACGCCCGACATC
>JACDCP010000269.1 GCA_013817465.1 Gammaproteobacteria bacterium
CCCTCCTCAGAGTGCTCGCAAATAATCGTGACGGTGCGGTGGAAATTCGGGTCGCCGAGCGCCGGCATGGCGATCAGGAGCTGGTTGCCGAGGAACTCGCCGTTTCCCATGCGGCTAGTTTACCGAATTGCAGCCGGAAAAAGCCGTCCGCAGCAGGATGGCAGGCGCATGGCCAGGCTCTTTACGACCAGGCGAATATCGGGCAGCGACTCGCAACGAAGCTGGCCATCCGCCTTTGCTGCTGCGAGCAGGCTCGCTAATTTCCATCCTCCGGCATGCGCACGGCGGAGTCGCGCACTTCGCCACCGATGAACTGCCATTCGTAAACGAAGCGCAGCACGTCGAAATCTTCGCGGATCTCGTCCGGGAACGGCTCGAAAGGAGCGGCAAGGCGCAGGATGCCGACGGCGGCCTGATCGAGCAGCCGCTCGCCCGACGAGCGGCGCACGACAATGGCATCGAGCGATCCGTCTGCGCGGATCGCTACCTCCAGCGTCGGGCTGCCGGACAAGCGTTGCCTGCGCGCCCGATCGGGAAAGTTGAGCGTGCCGATCTTCTCGACCTTGCTTTTCCAGCGGCCGAGATACGGGGCGAGACGCGACTCCCTGGTGCGCCCGGTCACCGTTAACTCGCGCGGATTGTCGCCGCGAATGCGCGTTTCGTCTTCGGGCTCGGCCATCGCACGGAGCAGCGCGTCGCTGAGCTCCAGCTCGCGCGCGAGGGCTGCCTGCTCCGCGGGCAGATCGGTGGGGTCGGGCAGGGACGCGACGGCCGGCAGCTCGGGCGACCGGCTTACAAGGAGGTCGGCGGCCGCACTCTCGCGCCCGGGCAGTGCATTCTCGAGCGCGTTCCCGTCCTTTGCCCCAGGTTGTTCGAAAGAGAGCGGGGTGCTCGGGGCGCTCGTGGCGGTCACGGCTTCGGACGTATTGCCGGCGCCGTCCTGCGCGACCTGCGCCAAATAGTCGGCTTGGTCGGCGCGCATTTCGCGTGGCGCGCTGCGCACCAGCAGCACTTCGAAGGCCTGTGCAGAGCCGGGCGACGGCAGGGCCCTCGAGAAGCTCACACCCATGATGACAATGCCGTGGAACAGCGCCGCCAGAAAGAACGTCGTGAAAAAGCGGTCGCGGCTCGCTGCGGCCGGGTCGGGGGCGGTAGGCATATTCAGGAACCTCCGGCGCGGAGGCTGTTGGGTTGCCGGTCGAGTATGCCGAGCACGGTGGAGGCGATTATACCGCTCACCAGACCGAACACGAATGCGGCAGTCATGAGTGGCGGCACGAGATTCAGAATTGCGGGATGGCCGATGAACAGGAAATACGCAGCGACGATCTGCGCGGCCATGTGCGCGAGCGCAGCCAGTACGCCGAAGCCGATCGCCGACAGACCATGACCCGGCAGCCGCTTGCCGGCTGCCAGAGCGAGCAGCGCGGCGGCTGCACCGCAGGCGCTCAAAAAGAATGTCGGGCTCAACAGACTGCCGAGCAGCAGGCTGCCGGCCAGCACTCGCAGCCCCGATACCCAGGCCGCCGCCACCCAGCCGTAACGCAACAGCACCACCAGCGTGACGACATTGGCGAGGCCGGGCTTGACGCCCGGCAGCGGGCTCGGCAAGGCCGCCTCGAGAACATGGATGGCGATCGCCAGGCCGGCGAAGCCGGCGATCAATCGGTCAGAAGTTGATACTGTCATACAAACGTTCCACACCGACGATCTCGAGGCTCAAACCGTTGGGCAGGCAGGCGACCGTGGCGCCGCCGGCCGCCTGCCAGCCGGCATGCACGCAGAGCTTGCGCCGGCAGGGTGAAGCCACGAAACGGACGCGACCCGGTTCTATGCGGAGCACGCTGGGTCCGAGCCGGCCGGGCACCTCCACGGCGCGCTCCCCGGCCAGGGCGAACCGCGCCACCGTTTCGCCGCCGCTGCGCACCAGGGCGTACCCGCCGGCTTCGCCACCATGCCAGAACACGGCATAAGACACGCCGACCAGCAGCGCGGCCAGCACAAGCACCGCCAGGTCGCTGCGCGTCGGAGCCTTCATGCAAAATCACCGGCGATGCGTGGTCTGTCATCCAACGCAGGTTGAACGAGGCGCAGGCGTTCGTGCATCTCCGGGCTCATTTCGATATGACCGTCGGCGCCGATCAGCATGACGTGCGTCATGCCCAGAGCTGCAGCGACATTGCGCCAAGCCTTCGATCCGGCGACGAAGAGGGCTGTCACGGCCGCATCGGCGCGCGCCGCATTGCGATGCAAAACCGTCACCGAGATCGCGCCGGTAGCCGGCTCTCCCGTTCGCGGGTCCAGGATGTGATGATAGCGGCGGCCCTGATAGTCGAAGTAACGCTCATAGTCGCCGGACGTGAAGACGCTTTCGCCGTCGTGCACTTCGAGCTCCGCGATCACGCCTTTGCCGCGCGGATGGCGGATACCGATGCGCCACGGCCGGTCGCCATGTCGCCCGATGACCCGCAGGTCGCCGCCCGCGTTGACGATGGCGTTTCGCACCCCGAGCGCGCGCAGGCGTTCGACGGCGCGATCCACCGCTACGCCCTTGGCAAAGCCCCCGAGATCGAGCGCAATGTCAGGATTGCTGCTGGCGATGCGGCCATCCGCGATCCGCAGATGTTGCATACCGAGACCTTCATCGAGCAGCGCGCGGATGCGTGCCGCATCGGGCGGCGCGACCGGCGACTGCTCGTCGTCCGAGAAGCCCCACAGATCGACGAGGCGGCCTAGCGTCGGGTCGAACAGGCCGCCGCTGGCGCGCGATAGAGATGCCGCTTCGCCGAGCAGACCGGCGAGATCCGCGTCGATCGGCGCCGTTTCACCGCGCGCGAATGCGCGATTGATCGTGCCCAGCGCTCCGTCGCCCCACGGATGCCAGTCACGGTGCAGCGCCTGAAAGCAGGTTTCGATGTCGGCCGCCGCACGGGCCGCCAGTTCGCGGTCCGCGCCATACACGTCGATGTCGACGAGCGTGCCGAAAGCGAGGAACTGAAAGCGCGTGACCTCCTCGCGGGGTGCGCAGGCGGCCGCCAGCGCCAGGCAGGCGAAAAGGGTCGGAATACCGTACACGCTAATGCGCAATGCGCGTCTCGATGGCATCCAGGAGCCGCGCGCTGATGTTGACCGGGAAGGCCCGCTCGATTTCGCGGATGCCGGTCGGGCTGGTGATATTGATTTCCGTCAGATAATCGCCGATCACGTCGAGGCCGGCGAAGAGCACGCCCCGCTCCATGAGCGCCGGACCGACGCGGGCGCAGATCCAGCGGTCTCGTTCGGTCAGCTCGCGGCCTTCGCCGCGCGCTCCCATCACCAGATTGCCCCGGTTCTCCCCCTCCGCCGGAATGCGCGCCAGCGCATACGGCACGGGCTCGCCGTCGATGAGCAGAATGCGCTTGTCTCCCGTATTGACGATTTCAGGCAGATACGCCTGCGCCATGGCAAAGCGGCGCCCCGAGTCGGTCAGCGTCTCCAGAATGACATTGCGATTCCGGTCCCCTTCGGCGATGACGAAAATCGAGCGTCCGCCCATGCCATCGAGCGGCTTGACGACGATGCGCCGGTGCTCGGCAAGAAATCCCTGCATGGCTTCGATATCCCGCGCGATCAGGGTCGGCGGCGCGCAGTCGGCAAACCAGGCGATCGATGCCTTCTCGTTGACGTCGCGCAGGGCTGCCGGTCGATTCACGACGAGCGCACCGGCTTCCGCGGCGCGTTCGAGCAGATAGGTCGTATAGATGTACTCCATGTCGAACGGCGGATCCTTGCGCATCAAAATCACGTCCAGCGCGCCGAGCGGCATCTCCCGGGTGGCCCCGAGCGAAAACCAGTCCCCTGGCTCATCCCTCACGGCAAGCGTCCGGACGCGG
>JACDCP010000270.1 GCA_013817465.1 Gammaproteobacteria bacterium
TGAGCGAAGCGAGCCGGCGGGCTGATGCCCGCCCTGCGAGTGCGCATCAGGCCTGGCAGTCGAATCGCTGACCGGTGATACCGCGGCTGTCCGGGCCGAGCAGATACAGGTAAGGCAGAACGATGTTCTCGGGTCGGACCAGCGTACTGCTGTCCTCGAACGGATACGCCGCACGCCGCATGTTAGTGCGGGTCTTGCCCGGATTGATGCTGTTGACGCGCACGCGGGTGTTCTCTTCGGTCTCGTCCGCCAGAATGTCCGTCAGTGCCTCGACACCGAACTTCGACACGGAGTAAGCACCCCAATAAGCGCGCCCCTTGCGCCCGACGCCGCTCGATGTGAACAAAAGCGACGCGTCGGCGGAACGTTTGAGGGCCGGGAGACACGCCCGCGTCAGAGCGAACACAGCGGTGAGATTCACGCGCAGGACGCGTTGCCAGACCTCGATGTCGTAATGCTCGATCGGTGACATGTCGCCGAGTATCCCGGCATTGTGCAACAAGCCGTCGAGCCGCCCGTATTGCGACTCGATGGCCGCGGCGACCCGCAAATAGTCATCCCAGCCCGCGCCGGCGAGATCGAGCGGCTGGATGGCCGGTCGCTCACCGCCGGCCGCGACGATCTGGTCATATACCGCCTCGAGCTTGGTGACAGTGCGCCCGAGCAACACGACAGTAGCGCCGTGCGCAGCACAGGCAAGCGTGACGGCCCTGCCGATGCCGTCTCCGGCCCCCGTGATCAGGATGACGCGGCCGGCAAGCAGATCGGCGGCCGCCTCGTAGTTATGGGCAATGGATGCCACCTGCCTCCTGTTGGTGCTCCTGATCCTGGTTTTTTTACAGCCTGCCAAAGCGGGTCGCAAAAGCCGGCCTGATCAATAGAAGTCGTCCGACTCCGTCAGCGATTGCGGCCTGCGAGTCGTCTTGTCCAGCGGATCGAGTGTCTCGATGATCTTGCGCGGCTGAATACCCATTTCGGTGAACTTGCGCGCGCCCGGCAGCACCTGGCGTTCGAGCGAACCCACGGCGTCGTTGTACGCGTCGACGCTGCCGCCGAGCCGTTTGCCGAGACTGGCCAGGTGCCCGGTAAAGGTTGAAAGCCGTTTGTACAGCTCCGTCGCCAGGTCGCAGATCTTCTCGGAGTTCTCCGCGAGTGCGAGCTGCCGCCAGCCGTAGGCGACGACCTTGAGCAGGCCCACGAGCGTCGCCGGCGTCGTAAGAATGACCTTCTTCTGAAATGCTTCTTCCTGAAGCTGAGGATCGTGATCGAGCGCGGCTGCCAGAAACTGCTCGCCGGGCACGAACAGGATGACGAACTCCGGGCTCTGACTGAATTGCGCCCAATAGTTCTTGCCTGACAGGGCATTGATACGGTCCCGCATGTTTCGCGCATGACGCGCGAGCGCAACGGTGCGCTCTTCATCGTTGGTCGCCTCGATGGCCGTCAGGTAGGCGTCGAGCGGAGTCTTGACATCCACCACCAGCTCGCGCCGCTCGGGCATGCGGATGATCATGTCGGGCCGCGATGCACCGTCCGCCGTGACAGTGTGTTCCTGCTCGTAGAAGTCGCAGTACTCGACCATGCCGGCCAGCTCTACGACGCGGCGTAACGTGATTTCTCCCCAGCGGCCACGCACTTCCGGACGCCTGAGCGCGTTGACCAGATTGCGCGTTTCACTCTGCAATGCCTGCTGGCCGGCCGCCATGCCAGCGAGCTGCGCCGTTATGCTGCCGAAGGCGTGCTGTCGCTCCTTTTCTATTTGCGCGATCTGCTGCTCGGTCTTGGCAAGCGCCTCGCGAATCGGCGCCACGAGATTCTCGATCGCCTTTTCCCGCGCCGTCAGCTCGCCTCTGGCGCGTTCCTGATGTTGGCCGAGATGCTCTCTGGCGAGCTTCAGGAAAGTCGCGCTGTTCGCTTCCATCGATCTGCCGGCAAGCGTTTCGAAACTGTGCGCCATGCGCTCACCGGCCAGCTCGAGCGCAGTTTCCCGCTCGGCGTCGAGCATCTGCTGATTTCTGACCTGAGCGTCGCGGAGCGCAAGATTGGTGCGCAACCGGCTCAGACGACCCTGCAGGAAAATCGCACAGGCAACACAACCGATCAGCAGGCCGAGCAGGACGCCCGCACCGGCGAACAGCATCAGTTCGCTGGTCATCGGTGGTGCACGAGCTTCACGCCCTGATCGCGCGACGCGAGCCAGGTGAGCAGCCCCGCCGGCTCGTCGATCACACCGTGCGCGCCCCAAGTATCCGGTGTGGCGCCGGTTTCGATATAACCATAACTGGCGATGAGCGTCTGCATGCCGGCTGCAAGCCCGGCACGGATATCACGTTCCGCGTCGCCGACGTACACGCAGGCCGCGGCCTTTGCCTGCATGAGCTCCGCCGCATGCAACAAAGGCAAGGGGTGTGGCTTCTTTTCCGTCAGGGTGTCCCCGCTGACCATACAGGCGGCGCGCCCGTCGAGCCCCAGGGTTTCGAGCAGCGGGCCGGTCAGATACGCCGGCTTGTTCGTCACGACCCCCCACTTGCGGCCGGTATTGTCGAGCTCGTCGAGCACTTCGGCGAAGCCGGGAAACAGGCAGGTGTCCTGGCAGAGCGCTGCGGCGTAAAGATCCAGGAAGCGCCCGCGCAGCCGATCGAGCTCACGCTGGCGGATGTTCGCGCCGAAGCCCAGGCGCAACAGGCCGTTAGCCCCGTTCGAAACGAATGGCCGGATGCCGG
The DNA here is from genome assembly GCA_013817465.1 of Gammaproteobacteria bacterium. Lineage (GTDB taxonomy): Bacteria > Pseudomonadota > Gammaproteobacteria > Steroidobacterales > JACDCP01 > JACDCP01. The sequence goes on from JACDCP010000270.1 coordinate 2,724, forward strand.
TGAACGGCAACGGGGCGAGCCCCTCTTCCTCGAGTATGTGATTCAGTGTTGCAGCGAGGTCCGGCGCCGTATCGGCGAGCGTGCCGTCGAGGTCCAGCAAGACCGCGTCGATGCGTGGCACGCTCATGAAAACGATGCTGACCTCGGCAGGCGGGCGTCTCGTATGACACGCTGCGAACGGCGGATTGAAATCCGCCCTGCAACCGATACGGCTGCGCTCTTCTGTAGGGCCGAGTTCATTCGGCCTTTCGCCGGCAATGCATGAGATAGTTCACGTCGACGTTGCCGCCCAGCGAATAACGCGCCGCAAACGGATCGTAGTGCAGACCCGTCAGATCGGCGACCTCGAGGCTCGCCAGGCGCGCCCAGGAGGCCAGCTCGGAGGGCCGAATGAAGCGCTCATATTCGTGAGTGCCTCTCGGCAGCAGTCCGAGGACATACTCAGCGCCGACGATGCTGAAAAGAAATGATTTCGGGTTGCGGTTGATGGTGGAGAAGAACAGGTTGCCGCCAGGCCTGGCGAGCCGGGCGCAGGCGGCGACAACCTGACCCGGTTGCGGAACGTGTTCGAGCAGCTCGAGGCAGGTCACCACATCAAAGTGGCCGGCCTCACGTGCGGCGAGCTGCTCCGCCGTGGCCAGCTCGTAGCGCAGCTCGACCGCCGAAGCGGCGGCGTGAGCGCGCGCAACGGCGAGCGCGGTCTCCGCCATGTCGATACCGGTTACTGCGCCACCGGCACCGGCCATTGCCTCGGCGAGCAGCCCACCTCCGCAGCCGACATCCACAATGCGGCTTCCGGCAAGCGGCGCGCGCTCACTGATGTAAGCAAGCCGCAGGGGATTGATCGCATGCAGAGCGCGAAATTCTCCGTGGGGATTCCACCAGCGCGACGCCAATGCCTCGAAGCGGCCGATTTCGGCCGGATCGACGTTGCTACTGGCGCCGAAGCCGTTCATCGGCTCGCACCTGGCGCCGCTGCCGGCGGTGCTGAGATGCGCACGCCCCAGGCCGCAGCCTTCCGCATCAGCTCGCCTTCGTCCAGGGACGTCAGCCGGCCATTCGCGACGAGCTGGCGTCCCGCGACCCAGACATCGCTGACCTGATCGCGACCCGCGGCATAGACGA
>JACDCP010000271.1 GCA_013817465.1 Gammaproteobacteria bacterium
CGTGTAGGCACCGTTGAGCGAGAAAGTCAGACCGGGCGCCGGCCGTGCAGCGGCGGTGAACTCGACGCCCTTGCCGATCGCCGTGCCGCCGTTGGCGTTGACTCCGGTGTCGTTGATGACTGCGAAGAGCTGAATGTCCTCCCAGTCGAGATAGTAAGCCGCGATGTCGAGCGAATATCTGCGATCGAGCCAGTCGGCCTTGAGACCGACCTCGTAGCTCGTGAGGGTGTCGGAATCGTATGTCGTCGGCGTACCCGGCGGCGCCAGCGAAGGTAGCACGTTCGGCCCACCGGGGCGGTAGCCCGTGGCGATGCGGGTATAGATCGATGCATCGTCGCTGAGCTCGAAGCGCGGCGCCACTGAATAGGTGAAGACGTTTTCGGACGAACGGGCGTCCTCGAACGCGGTACGCCCGCCGCCCAGAGCAGAATCATCGATGAGTTGTGAAGCGACCTGCTCGTTGCGGCTCGCACGGCCACCGAAAGTGAGATCGATGCGCGGCGTGAGGTGCCAGGTCGCATTGGCGAATGCGGCATATTCCTCGAAATTGGATGTCAGGAATACTTCCAGAACCTGAGGGACGCCCGCGGCGATCGTTTCCGTGCCTGCTTCGACCGCGAAGAGATCCTGCGGATCGATCCTGGATTTCTCCTCGGTATAAAAAGCGCCGACAAGCCATTCGAGAGATTCGTTGTCGGGCGATGACAGGCGCAGTTCCTGCGTCAATTTATCGGTGCCGGTGGTCTGCTCGAGAATCGCGCTGAGCGGCCGATTGACGGGATCGCCGAAAAGCAAAGTGACGACAGGGGCCAGGCCGAAGGCGAGGTCGACCTGGAAATCCTGCTCGAAAGTGGCATAGCTGGTTGACGACACCAGATTGGCGAAGCCGAGATCCCAATCGACGGTGCCGCTGTAGACTCGATAATCGATATCGGTGAATTCGGGATGATACTGCGACAGCACCAGGTCGCCATAAAGCGGCTCGAGCGTGACTGGATCGGCCTCGAAATAGTCGGACGCCGCGCTTTCGATATTCTGCAACAGCGCCGTTATCCGCACAGAGAGATTGTCGCCAGGCTCGAACAGCCCGGAAATTCGCCCGCCGAACGTATCAAGCTCGTTGACATCCTCGGCAATGCGGGTGCCCTCGACGATATTGATGCTCGGATCGAGCAGGCTCGGGATCGGGTTGTTGCCGATCGAGTCGATGAAGCCGTCGTCAGACCGGTAGAATCCGCTGGCGCGAATCGCGAGCTGGTCGGTCAGGGGAATGTTGACCAGGCCGGTTCCCGAATAGCCGAGATCGCCGCCCTCGACAGGCTCGACACCCCCCTGTCCGCGGGCTTCGAAACCTTCCGTGCTGGGCGGATTCGTCACGAATTTCAGCACGCCACCGAGCGAGCTTGCGCCGTACAAGGTGCCCTGCGGGCCGCGCAGCACTTCGAGCCGCGTAACGTCGAACGTGTCGAAGTCGCCGGCGAGGCTCGCGCCGTTGGCGAGTCCGCTGCTCGATCCGAACGGCACCTCGTCGACATAGATGCCAACCGTCGACGCGACACCGCCGGTATTGATTCCGCGAAGCGTGATGCGCGATACACCCGGCGTGGCTCCTGCGAGGCTGAGCCCCGGAATCAGCGACAGGTAGTCCTGGAAATTGTCGGCGTGCTGCCGTTCGAGCGTCCCGCCCGTAAGAACGGTAACCGACTGCGGAATTTCCGCGAGCGCCTCGGTTCGCTTCTGCGCGGTAACGACAAACTCTTCGAGAGCGAGGTCGTCGTTCGCGCCGTCCGTATCGGTGTCCGCTTCCTGCGCCACTTCCACTTCCTGGGCGAGGACGGTCCCGCTGACCGACAACGCGAATATTGCTGCAGACGCCGTCAGCGCAGCGCGACTGACGTTTTTCGACAAGCGATTCATGATGTTCTCCCCTTCCCATCTGTTCTGCATTCGGGTGTCTCACACTGAGCAGGCGCGGGCCGCCAGGCGCGGCCTCGATATCCGAATCGGTGTAACCGCGGCATATCTGCACCTCGGTCAGATCGTGGACGTTGCGCGAAACTGCGCTGCAGCGGTGGGCGTCCGGAAGCGGCCAATATCCTGGAATTCCGTCGCATGAGCTCTCCTCGCCGGCAGCCAGGAAGCCGCGCGGCTCTTGCGGTAGTCCGACTCCCGTCCTCCCGGGTCTGCTTGTCCGCCCGGCCCGGGTTATTCTATGAGGACATAATGATCCTGAATAGAAAATTGTCAAGCCGTCAAACGGTCGCCACTCCCGCCGTAAGCTGCCATGCGCACGTTGCTTTGCCTTGTGCGCAATGACAAACTGCACGCGGTACGAAGCAGGGATTTGCCGTGACACGAGATCAGCGACGGGCTTGACGAGAGAGGAATGTCCTGCCTGAATCCATGAGGATCGACGGCGAGAGTCGTGAGCGATGGGTGGCTCAAACGGGTTGACAATTCTCTATTGGGGATCATTATGTCGACCGTAGGATAGTTCTTCTGAAACTGTCGTTGGGTCGACCGAACATCCTGCGGGTCAGGCGCAGAATGCCTTGTCTCGATCACCTTGGAAAAGCTCGACGACGCGACGCATCAGCAGATGAGAGACGCCATAAACCCTTCAGTGAGAGGCATCACCAGCAACTTCATCCGCCCGCGCACGATCGGGGTGACACTGACCTCGAGCTTCTGAGCAGATCGAACCGACCGTGCTGAACCTTCCGCAGCCCTATCTGCTGTTCCTCGGCGACACGACGGAAGCCAGTTACGCCAAGACCGCCTTCGGCCTGCGTGACTGGGCGCGCGATCTGTGTGTCGGCGAGCTGTCCTGCGCGGGAGGCACGGTCAGTACTGGACTTCCGCGCCTGACGCCGAATGAGGCCTGTGCCCGGGGCGCGCGCGCGATGGTCATCGGGGTCGCCAATTCCGGCGGCCTGATCCTCGGATCCTGGATTCCTTCGCTCGTGGACGCGCTGCAGGCCGGACTCGACCTCATCAGCGGCATGCACGCGAAGCTCGAGGACGTGCCGGAGTTGAAGACAACCGCCGCGCAGCTCGGCCGGCGGCTGATCGACGTGAGACGGCCGCCGCGCAACATTCCGATCGCCTCGGGCCGCCGGCGAACGGGGAAAAGGCTGCTGACCGTCGGCACCGACTGCGCCATCGGTAAAAAGTACACGGCGCTCGCGCTGACGCGCGGCTTCGAGGCGCGTGGGATCGACGTCGATTTCCGCGCCACCGGCCAGACGGGCATCCTGATTGCCGGCGGCGGCATCCCGATGGATGCGGTCGTTTCAGATTTCGAGGCCGGCGCCGCCGAAATGCTGAGCCCCGATGCGCCGCCCGGACACTGGGACGTGATCGAGGGACAGGGCTCGCTATTCCATCCTGCTTATGCCGCGGTATCGCTGGGCTTGCTGCACGGCAGTCAGCCCGATGTGATCGTCGTCTGCCACGAACGCGCGCGCGCGAGCATTATCGGACTCCCGGAGTACAGCTTGCCGGACATCGGGGAAACCATCGATTTGACGCTGCGGCTCGGGCGGCTTACCAACCCGGCCATCCGTTGTGCAGGCATCAGCCTCAATACCTCCGGGATGCAGGAGGACGATGCGCGGCGCCTGCTGGCGGACGAGAGCGCGCGACTCGGTCTGCCGGCCGCCGATCCCATGCGTGGCAGTGAAGAATTCGAGCGACTGATGGACGCCTGCCTTGCGTGAGATAACGAATCTCTGCATAACTCGTCGCAGTGCCCCGGCTTTAGCCGGGGTGACGAGCCGGTGCCCGGGCACCGCCCCCGGCGAAAGCCGGGGTCCGGACCACGAATTACAGGATTCCGCCCC
>JACDCP010000053.1 GCA_013817465.1 Gammaproteobacteria bacterium
GCTCCAGCCGAGGACGTGCAGGAACCAGAACAGGTGGTCCCGGCTGCGCAGGAGGCGGTCGGGTCTCATGGCGTCAGAAGAGTGTCGGCCCCCGCCCGGTACGATTATCGTCGAGCTTGCTTTGATCTACCGAATGCAGGTTTCAAGGTACCACACGGTCGATGCTCAGCTCGACGGGCTCGGCCTGCCCGCTGCGATAGTCCGCCTCTCCGAAAAGGTCACCCGAAGCGGGCAGCGCCTGGCCGCCCAGCGATATGCGCGCCACGAGCTGGAGCTCGGCAAAGTCGGAGAGTGCGCGGCCCGGCAGCATGGCGTCTGCATCGGTAAGCCGTACCGACAAGGGCAGCTCGGATGCGCTGCGGCGTACGACAGCGACGGGCGGCCCCCCCTCCGCGGAAGTCTCGCGCGCAATGACGAAAAGAACATCGCCCGGCTCGACCCGCGCCGCGAGTGCCGGATCGAGTGAAATGTGTAGCTTCAGCCCTCCGGCGTCAGGACGGCTGTCGGCGCCGGAAGCTGCGGCGGCCTCGAGAGCTGCGGTGACGCCGAGACGCTGGTCGATTTCATCGAGTCGTTCGACGAGCAGCTCGTCCACGGCCGCCGGTGGCGCGAGCTCACGCAGCCGACTCCAGCGCTCGCGCGCTGTCTGCAGTTCACCGCGTGCGTAGGCCGAAAGGCCGCCATACCAAAGTGCCTTCGGATCGTTCGGCGCAATTGCGAGAGCCGCTGCGAAAAGCTCGCCGGCACTCCCTTCGAGCGCAGTGGAATCGCTCAGCGCAAGTGCCTCGGCATAAGAAGTGATCACTTCGACGTCCTGTCCGTCGCTCAGCTCATACGCACGGCCGTAAGCGCGCGCCGCATCGACAAACCGCTGCAGGACGACATAGGAACGTCCGAGCATGAGCCAGCCATCGAGATTGCGCGGCTCGTTCGCCAGACGCGCCTCGAGCGCCCCGATCATTGCTTCGACCGACGGCAAATCGCCGGATTCTTCCCAACGGGACGTTCCGAGCGCCGCGTAGAGCAGCAGCGCGAGCGCCGGCACGGAAATCGTAAGCGCGATGCCAGTGACCATCCGCGCGCGCGCGCCCGGCAGGCGTGACCTCCAGAGCGGCACGAGGATAAAGATTAAGGCCACGAGCAACATGCAGCCGGCGACAATCCAGAAGCTGAAACTCACTTGGCTGATATTCCCGTAGAGCGGGCTTCAGCCCGCCATCCGTGAGAGGCGAATGACCTTCGCCGCAGGGAGCGCAGGCAATCGCGCATCGGTGAGGCACGTCATCCCGAACGCGTTCGGGGCGGTTCATCTTCGATGGGCAGCCGCGAGCGGGCAACGACAATGCGGACGGCAACCCAAATGCCGGCTGCGAGCAGCAGCAGCGGCGCGAGCCACAGGAGCCAGGTGCGCGGCGTCCAGGGCGGGCGATAAAGGACATAATCGCCGTAACGCGTGGTCAGGAATTCGATGATCTCGCTGTCCTCGCGCCCGGCCGCAAGCATGTCGCGAATTTCGCGACGCAGATCAGCGGCCAGCGCGGCGCTCGAATCGGCGATGGAATTGTTCTGGCAGACCAGGCAGCGGATTTGCGTGGTGAGATGCTCATAGCGCGCTTGCAGGGCAGGCTCTTCGAAAGCCCGTTCGCTGTCGATCGCGTAGGCGTCGACGCATATGAGAAGCAACGCAAACGCCATCGACAGGCGGCCGAACCACGTAGCAGGGAAACATGGCCATGTCATGCCGCGCGTCATTGCTCGCGTCCGCGCGCCGCCTGCAGGCGCGGTTGAAACTCCTCATCCCATATCTGTTGCGTCAGCGGGCCGACGTGCTTGAAGAGCACGGTGGCGTCGGCATCCAGCAGAAAAGTTTCCGGCGCACCGTACACGCCCCAGTCGATCGCCACCCGGCCCGTCTCATCGAATGCGGTCGTCACGTAGGGGTTGCCGAGCTCTTCGAGCCATGCGAGCGCCGCTTCGCGGTCATCCTTCCAGTCGAGCCCGTAGATGGGCACTTCGCCGGAATCGCTGAGCTCGACCAGCAGCGCATGCTCCTGGCGGCATCCCACGCACCAGGTCGCCCAGACGTTGAGCAGCGAAACCTGGCCGCGCAAGTCGTCGAGACCGAATGTCGCGTCCGGATCGGCAAGAGTCGGCAGCTCGAAGTCCGGCGCCGGCTTGCCGATCAACGGTGATGGCACGTAGGAAGGATCGCGTTCGAGACCGACGACAAAAAAAACGATGAGCGCAGCGAAGACCAGCGCAGGCAGCAGAAAACGCGTCACCGCGCCGCTTCCATCTCACCCTCTTTTCCGAGAACCGTGCCCGGGGAAGAGGCAGACTCCGCGATGGCGCCCGCCGCCGCGCGATACCGTCTGTCCGTTGCCGCAAGCCCCCCGCCGAGCGCCATGATCAGTGCACCCAGCCAGATCAATCGCACCAGCGGTTTGTACTGAAGCCGCATGCTCCATGCCCCTTCGCCGAGTGGATCGCCCAGTGCCGCATACAGGTCGCGGGACCAGCCTGCATCGATCCCTGCCTCTGTCATCGGGCTGGTCTGCACCCGATAGACGCGCTTCTGCGGATGCAGCACCGTGACGGGCTCGCCGTCGCGCGATACGGCGATCTCGGCCTCGACTGCCGAGAAGTTCGGCCCCTCGACATTGCGCGTGCCGCGGAAAAGGAAGTCATAGCCGGCCACGCTGAGCGTCTCGCCGGGCCTCGCGCCGCGGTCCATCTCCACGCTGAATGTCGAGGTGACGGTGACGCCGAGAATGAACACGCCCACGCCGAAGTGGGCGAGACTCATGCCGAGCACATGGCGCGGCAACGCACGGCGTCCCGCACGCCGGCGGGCTACCGGCACGAGCACTGACGACAGCATCACCCAGAAGGCGGCGAACACGCCGACGAACGTCAAGACGTCGCCGCCGCGATACACGGCAAGCGGCAACAGCACGGCAAGGGCAAGCGCAGCGAAAAAGACCGGCCTGAGCCGCTGCATGAGCTTCGCCGCGCGATCGCGTTTCCAGGCCATGTGCATGCCGACGCCAAGCAGCAGCACCAGCGGCACTGTCGGGATCAGAAAGACGGAAGCGAAGTACGGTGGCCCGACCGAAATCTTGCCCAGCTCCAGCGCATCCAGGAACAGCGGATACAGCGTGCCGAGCAGAATCAGGCCGGCGGCGACGACCAGCAATACATTGTTGGCGAGCAGGAAGGTTTCGCGCGACAGCGGTTTGAAACCCGCGCCGGAGTTGAGTTGTGGCGCCCGCCAGGCGTAAAGGGCCAGCGCGCCGCCCACGACGATCGCCAGAAACATGAGGATGGCAAAGCCGCGCGTGGGATCGTTGGCGAAAGCATGCACGGAGACGAGCACGCCTGAGCGCACCAGAAACGTGCCGAGCAGACTCAGCGAGAACGCGGCGATCGCGAGCAGCAGTGTCCAGCTCTTGAACAAGCCGCGCGCCTCTGTCACAGCCAGCGAATGAATGAGCGCAGTGCCGACGAGCCAGGGCATGAACGAGGCATTCTCGACCGGATCCCAGAACCACCAGCCGCCCCAGCCGAGCTCGTAGTACGCCCACCAGCTCCCGAGCGCAATGCCTATCGTCAGGAACAGCCATGCGACGGTCGTCCAGGGACGTGTCCAGCGCGCCCACGCCGAATCGAGCCGTCCTTCGAGCATCGCGGCGATGGCAAACGCGAACGCTACCGAGAAGCCCACGTAGCCCGTGTACAGCATCGGCGGATGGATGACCAGCGCCGGGTCCTGCAGCACCGGGTTGAGATCGCGGCCGTCGATCGCCGCCGGAATCAGGCGCTCGAACGGATTGGACGTGAACAGCGTGAACAGCATGAAACCCGCGCTGATGAGGCCGAGCACGCCGAGCACGCGTGCCGCAAAGGACGCCGGCAGATGGCGGCTCAGGGCAGCCACTGCCAGGGTCCAGGCGGCGAGCACGGCGATCCACAGCAGCAACGAGCCCTCGTGCGCGCCCCATACAGCCGCGAATCGATAAGCCGGGGGCAGCGCCGAGTTCGAGTTCGAAGCGACGTAGAGCACGGAGAAATCGTTGGCGAGGAATGCTTGCGCCAGCACCGCGAAGGCGATCATCACGAACACGAACTGGCCGGCGGCGGCGGGACGTGCAACAGCCATCCACTCCGCGCGGCCCGTATGCGCGCCTGCGAGCGGCAGCACCGCCTGCGCGAGCGCGAGACAGAGCGCGAGTATCAGCGCGAAATGGCCGAGCTCAGGCAGCATCATTCACTCCGGGCGGGCGGACTCACGAGGCTCTGTGCGACTTCCGGCGGCATGTAGTTCTCGTCATGCTTGGCGAGCACTTCCTCTGCGATGAAGTCGCCATCTGCGCTCAACCGCCCGCGTGCAATCGTGCCCTGGCCTTCGCGAAACAGATCGGGCAGCACGCCCGTGTAACGCACCGGCACCGTGTGCGCGAAATCAGTCAGAACGAAGCGCACCTCGAGGCTCCCGGGAGCGCGTTCGACACTGCCGTCGGCGACCATGCCGCCGACCCGGAACGCTCGCCCGGCTGGCGCCGAACCGGCTGCCACCTCGCTGGGGCTGTAGAAATACAGCAGATTTTCCTGGAACGCGCGCAGCGCGAAACCCGCCGCGAGCCCCACGCCGAGAAGCACGAGGCCGACGAGGATCATGCGCTGGCGGCGTGGCGTCACCGTTCACCCTCCCTCGCCTGAAGCCGACGCCCCAGGTCGAGCCGGGCAGCGCTATGACGCCGCCGAGCGAGCAGGATGTTGCCGACCAGCACGAGCAGCGTCAGGCCATACGCGCTCCACACGTACGCAGTATAATCTCCCATCGAAAGAATATCGCCTAACATCATGATAAACCAGAATATTGTCGCACCCATCGAGCATTGCGCTCGCGCTCCAGCACTTCGCCGCGCACGCGGGCGAGAAGTACCGCAGCAAAATAGCACATGAAGCCGAAGCTCATGGTGAGCAACGGGACGAGCATGGAGACGGCGATCGAGGGCGCGTCGAGCTTGGTCACCGTGGGTCCCTGGTGCAGGCTGCTCCACCAGATCACGGAATAGTGAATGATCGGCACGTTCACGACACCGACCAGCGCAAGCACAGCGCTCGCGCGGTCGGCGCGTGCCGTGTCATCGATCGAGCCGCGCAGCGCCATGTAGCCGGCATACAGAAACAGCAGAATCAGCTCCGAGGTGAGCCGGGCGTCCCATTCCCACCACGTGCCCCACATCGGCTTGCCCCAGATCGAGCCGGTGGCAAGCGCCAGGAACGTGAACGACGCGCCGAGCGGCGCGCAACTGGCGGCGACAGCGTGCGCGAGCTTGATGCGCCAGATCAGCCCGATGGCCGCAGCAGTGGCCATGACGACGTAGACGAACAGCGACATCCAGGCGCTGGGCACATGGACATAAATGATGCGAAACGCATCGCCCTGCTGATAATCGGGCGGCGCCCAGAAAAGCCCCGCCCAGCCGCTGCCGACGATGAGCACGGCCGCAACCCAGCCGAACCACGGACTCAACCGCCCGGCAAGGCGGTAGAAATGCGGCGGCGACGCCAGCTCGTGCCAGAATTTGCGCATGTTCCCGCTAGTGTCGTGTCCCGTAAGTCTGCGCGATGAATCGCGAAGGGATCAGCCCGCCAGTCAAGGCGCGAGGAGGAGACATAGCATGACTATGCGACGACGAGCAACGCCGGATGGCGGGCTCAGACCGAGCGAGAACTGATGCATGACTTGCGGGACACGACATTACTCCAGGCTCACGCGAAGCGCCGCCGCTGCGGCGAACGGCCCCAGGCTCAGTGACAGGAAGAGCAGCGATGCGAGCAGGAAGAGCGCACCGGAAGGATCCTCTCCATGAGCCGCCATGTCGGTTGCGCGCGCGCCGAAAATCAGAACCGGCACCGCCAGCGGCAACACGAGCAGCGCAAGCAACGCGCTGCCGCGGCGCAACCCTGTTGTCAGCGCCGCGCCGACTGCGCCAATGAAGCTCAGCGTCGGGGTGCCGAGCAGCAGCGCAAGCAACAAGGTCGCAAGAGCACGGCCGGGCAGATCGAGCGCCAATGCCAGCAGAGGCGCAAGCAGGATCAGCGGCAATGCGCTGACCAGCCAGTGAGCCAGCACGCGGGCGACGAGCAGTATCGGCAACGGCTGTCGGGTGAGCACGAGCTGCTCCATGCTTCCGTCCTCGAAATCGGCGCGAAACAGAGCGTCGAGCGCCAGCAACGAGGATAGCAGCGCCGCGACCCACAGGACACCCGAAGCCAGGCCACCCAGTTGCGGCGGGCCGAGCGCAAGCGGAAAAAGCGTGGTCACGATCATGAAGAACATGAGCGGCGTGGCCGCCTGTCCCCAGCGCCGGAACGCCAGGCGCAGTTCCCGGGCCAGGACGAGCCGCATCGCCGAGAGCATGCCCGCTTCCATCTCAGCCGAGAGTCACAATCGCGACCCTCGCCGCCGACAACTCGGGCGGTAGCCGATGCGCTGCCATCACGACCAGACCGCCGTGCTCAAGGTGCCCAAGCACGGTTCGCGCTACGAAGGCCGTGCCTTCGGCATCGAGATTCGCGAACGGCTCGTCGAGCAGCCACAGCGCCGCAGCCGAAGCCGTCACGCGCGCAAAAGCAACGCGTCGGCGCTGGCCTGCGGAAAGAAAGCGTACCGGGAGGTCAGCCGCATCGCCGACGCCGGCGCTGTCAAGCGCCGCACGCAGCGTGACCTCCTCGACGCTTCGCTGCAAGCCGCAACAGAAACGCAAATTTTCGAGCGCGCTCAGATCGTGCTTGAGCCCATCGCGATGCCCGAGATAAGCGAGCATGCCCTGAAACTCGCTGCGTACGCGCCCGATGCGCTCCCCCCGCCAGCACACCTGGCCCTCGTCCGGAGACGCCAGGCCGCAAAGAATACGCATGAGGCTTGTCTTGCCGGCGCCGTTCGCGCCCTGAATGTGGACCATGCACTCAGGACGAGCCTCGACAAACAGATGTTCGAACAGCCGGCGATCACCGCGCCAGAGCTGCAGATTTTCAGCGGTGAGGATGTCGGCCTGTTGCTCCGCCAAGTCAGATCCTGAAAGTTGAGCCGCGCGCATTATGGCAGAGGCCTGGAGGCATCCGGAAACCAGGGAAGCAATTTCGCTGGACGGCAGCGGTATCGATTGCCGAACTCGTCTGAATGCCTGGCACTCGGGCAACGAGCTGCACTTTTGCCAGGGACCTGCACGGCCAACACAACAAACAGGACATGGACCGGAATAACTCCGCATGGATGTAAGGATTCCCGGCCGCGCCGGTTGACAGTCCCTACGCGCGGGCTAAAATGACCCGCCCCTGCCTCATGCACAAGCGGGAATAGCTCAGTTGGTAGAGCACAACCTTGCCAAGGTTGGGGTCGCGAGTTCGAGTCTCGTTTCCCGCTCCATAAAAACAAGCACTTACGCCGAGTTTCTTTTCAATCATTCGAACTTGTACGGAACTGGTACGGAACGCGGCGCGGTGAATCTGTAATGGCTAGAAATGTCGAGCCAACTTGTCGGTACGGCCACGGTGGCCTGGTCGTAATCACCGATGGCGACCAGGAAGGTCGGGTTCCGATGGCGTATTACGTTCCAACAGTTTCGCACGGCAACTTGAATTTAAGTCGTGGGTACACCGCAGAAATTTGGCAGTGCCCCATGTGCTCGTACATTGAATTCCATGATCTAATGCTTTCAGGCCCACCGTGAGCGTCATCAAGTTCCCGGGGGCTCAAATAACTGCGACCATGCAGACTCAGCATTCCGGACCGGGCAACGGCGGGAGCGGTATGGAAGCGCGAATTGCTAGCCTTGAAATGCACGTCCAGTACATCAGACGGGATCTCGATGAGGTTAGAATCGATGTACGCGACGTCAAACATCGCCAAGAGCGCGATTTTCGAATTCTGTTCCGCGCCTTGATTGTTGCGGTTTTGGGGCTGGCTGCGCTTATGGCTAAGGGGTTCGACTGGATTTAGTCAGAGAACACTGCCTGAGCCTCCGCGTGGCCTGTTTTAGCCACGATCTCCCCCCTACCCTTGCCCTTGGTATTCCTCGGCCTGAGCGTGCGTGAATCGCGGTCGCGCCGTGGATCTCAGCGCCGCGACTGTCGCCGCCCTCGATGCGTTCCCGCTGAACGTGCGAAGCGCGAGGCTCAACCAGGCCACGCAACGGCACGTCGAATCGAACGCGGTCCGCCTGCTCAGCTTGGCGCGCTCGCTGCGTGCCGGCGGGCTCCCGCGCGAGTGCATCGCGCTGATTCTCGTCGCGGTCGCCGAAGAGCTGCTCGGGCCGTAGAAGGTAGGGAAAAAATTCCACAGGATCAGAGGCCCGGGTAGAACGCTTCAGGAAAAAATTCCACAAGCGTTTATCTGTGAGGTCGAATTCGTATTAACAGACTTTGGCGGAGAAAGAAAATGGAACACATCTTCGACGACTACGACGACGGCCCCGAGCTCCGGCCGGTTATCACATGGCAGGTACAGCCCTACATGCTGCCAGTCTCGGTCTGCGAATCGACAGAGTGCCAGCGGACAGCCAATGAGCGGTACTCCATGGTCTCAGTGAGTCACGGCCTGCACGACGGACACTGCGACATATGCACTCGTCGCTAATGTAGGACTTGCTGGCGCCGACGATACTGGCTGCGATTTTTGTTAGCGGTTTTGCCTTTCTCAGCTTCGTCCGAATTCGGAATAAGCTGAGGATTGCGTCCGCCAGTGCTGGTCGTCTGCCGTTTCTTCGCCTCCAAGGCCAGCAACGGGAGCCCATCGAAAACGTACGCAGATCGCGGTACGTTTTCCATGAGAGACGCCGAAGCCGAAACCGGCATCCGCCAGCAACAAGTCTCATTCGTCGCAGGGTCGCAATGATCGTTACGACGCGAATGCTCGGGTGGGTGCCCTCCCGCGCAAGACGTGGAAGCCTACAAGCGGCGGTGATGGACGTCCATCGGAAACGGGCGCAGATCGGGGCCCGTTTTCCAGGACAGACGCCGAAGCACAAACCGGCCTAAAGGAACTGTCGCAGATCGCGGACAGTTAAAAGTCGCAGATCAAGGACTTTTAACCGTCGCCGCCGCCACGGCCGAAACCGGACTCAGCAAGCAGCAAGTCTCGCGCTGGCGCGGCGACTTCGAGCGGTCAGTTACACCGCCCCTCATAGACGATCAGACGCCCCTGTTTGCCCTCGCTGCTGATCGTGTAGCCGTCGAGGCACCATTGCTGCTCGCCCAGATGATTGCCGAGCAGGTGCATGTGAAAGTCACGCTGTCCGCCAGCAGGAACACCGCTGTAGGGCTTGTCTTCGACTACAAACCGGAACGTCTGCGTTCCGTCCGCCGCAGTAGCCGGTTGCAGGTCGCTGTTCGGAGGGGTCGAGGCGCATCCCGAGATCAGCAGCAGAATCCAAACGGATGTTTTCATTTATGTGCGGTGCTTTCATCAGCCAATGCGGCAAGTATAGCCGAGGGGGTTGAACTTGCCGCGCCTTATCGCTGGTCGGCTCCCCCGAGCTGGCCGCAGTAATGGGGCGGCGAAGGTTTCCCTGATTGGCATCGTCGTCAGCATCAACCTGCACCGGCGGAACCTGCATATAGCCTGTTTGCTACTGTAACACACGATGTTACACTAGCAGCGTGATCCGGAGCTGGCGGCATAGGGGCATTCAGGAGCTGTTCAAGAAGGGCCGCAGCAGCAGAGTCCGCGCCGATCTGCAAGATCGCGCCCTTCGACGCCTGGACGCCTTGAACGAGGCCACGGCGCTCAAGCAGCTCAACGTCCCCGGCTTCGGCTTTCATGCGCTGCGAGGCAAGCCTGCGCGCTATGCCCTCGCCGTCAACGGACCGTGGCGGATCACATTTGAGTGGCGCGACGGCGACGCATATCGCGTGAGCCTGGAGCAGTACCATTGAGGAGCGAACACACAATGCCGACTCGAGCCAAGCGGACTGCGCCATCCCGGCGGCAGCCTACCCACCCGGGGGCGATCTTGCGCCAGGACGTGCTGCCGGCTTTGGCGTTGTCGGTCACGCATGCCGCGCGGGATCTGCGGGTGACCCGCCAAACCCTGCATCGACTGCTCAGTGAATCCACGAGCGTGACACCGGATATGGCGGTGCGGCTCGGCAAGTTCTGCGGCAACGGCCCGGAGCTCTGGATGCGGATGCAGGCTGCCTACGATCTCTGGAAAGCAGAGCGGGCTTTGCAGGATCAGGTGCGGGCAATTCCGAATCGAGCGCGCCGTCGACCGCGCCTGCTACCCGGAGGCCTCCGCGGAGACAAGCCGACGCGGCGCGGGGTCCGTGCAGAAGCCCCGTAGTCCTCGGCAGTCTTCGGAGGCCTCCGGAGCCTGCTACAGTCGCGCCATGGATCTGAGCGCCGCTGTCGCCGTCACAGCGGACGGCCGGATGTCCGAAGAAGAGGAAGTAGCCGACCTGCGGCGCTGGCTCGATGACAGCGCGGATGCCGGATCTGCCGGCGGCCAGCTATCTGCGAGAGATCGTCGAGCGGATCATCGCTGATCGGAAAGTGTGTCGATCTGTCTCCGGGAGTAACTGCGAACTGACTCCGACCGCATTTGCAGTTATTGGCTGGAAGAAGAACTCAACAGATAGCGCCGGAAGCGGCGCCAGCGGATTGGCAGCCGGGTCAGCTCGAACCTCAGCCGCCACTTGAGTTGCGCCCAAATCAGACCGCGGCAGGCTGGCCGATGGCGGCTTTTCAGGTTCGTGACTCGAAAGTGCGATCCGCGAATGCTTGACGAGAGGTAACAAATTGAAGGAACCGCAAAACGGGAAAGCAGCCATAGCGGGACTAATAATTTTCATACTATCGATGTCCTGGCTTGGTGCATTAGCAGACGATACCCACCAAAAGTGCGAAGCAGAATGGCCTGATGACTACTCCATGCAGGTGGCCTGTATCAATCGACAGGCGCGCGGAGCCCAAGAGTATTTGGACTTCGTAAACCGCCACAATCTAACATCAGACAATCAAAATCGTCGCCGACAACGCGAAGGGTGAATGCCGTTTTGCGTGTGTGTCCGGCGTTCACGAGTCCGCGCAGATCGTCGTTGTCCCGGAGCCAGGTATCAGCCTCATCGAGCAGCAGCGTTGGCGCGTGCGCCTCGACAGTCCGAAACAGCGCCGCAGGCGTCACGTTGGTTGCGACGAGCGGCCGATAAACCATCTCGCCGAGCAGCATCAATAAGTGGGACTTGCCACACCGCTTCTGCGGCGATTGGACGGCCAGGAGTGGCGACAGTTGGACGGCGTCCAACGCCCAGGTGTGCAGCGTCCAGAGTGCTACGGCCACTTGGGCGTGAGCAGGCAGCACGATGTAGCGCCGCAGGCAGGCCGCCAGTTCGTTCAGCAGTGCGGACGTTGAAACGGGCTCAGCGCACGGTTCGGGATCTGCAAACTCAATGGCCCGGCCCGCCAGTTTGGCTGGCGCCTGTCGCTTGACCAGCTTGTCGAGCGCCGCGGCGCGCATGCCGAGTTTTTCAGCCGCGTCTTTACGCTGCATCTCATATGTCACGGCGTCCAGCTCTGCCAGCCGTTCGATGCGCTCGCGGGCGGTTTCGGTGTCGAACCGCGTGGCGAGTTGTGTCACGCGCTTGTCGTCGCTCATAACTTCGCCGGCGACGCAGCGTCGCGCGCTCGCCCGATACGTCCGACAGCCTTTGACAGCCGTTGCCAGGTCGCCCGGTTGATTGTTTTGCCCGACAACAGGTCGGCACCAATCATGCCGACGATCAGCGATTCGCGATCGAGAAGCCGCAGCAAGTCCGCCGCGGGAATACTCGAGCGCGTCGGGCGGCGATGGTGATCGAGCGGCACCGGATACAGATCGGTCATGCGCATGCCGATTGCACTCAGCACCGCATGCACGTCACACCCGCCGTGATCGTGGAGCAGTATCCGACCGTCCTCGAGCTCGCGAATGCTGAGGCTCGGGTGCCGATCCGGATGCGATGGACAAGCCGCGAGCCATCGGTTCGGGCCGGTCCGCCTGACGCGCTCGAGGCGGTCGATGATGGCGGCGGCGGTCACGGTGACAGACTCGCGGCTTCGAGTGCGCGATGCGCGCCCGGTCCCTCAGGCACGGGGTTCTCGCTTCGCGGCCTCGTCCGGCGTGCCGCCGCCGAGCCGCAGGACGCGTACACCATGCCGCCGCCAGATCAGCTGCCGTACCTCGGCGTCGCTCAGGTCGGTCGGCGTCCCGTCGCGGGCCTCGCATAAGGGATGGTGCGTCGCCTGCATGCTCGCGCCACAGCGCGTGCAAGTCTCCCCATCCGGGAAGGCGATGACCTCACCCGGGGCGGTCGGCAGGTTCACGGCCGCACCGCCGGCAGGTGCGCGGCGAGCCGGCCGACGTGATGCCCGATGCGCGCCCACGCGTAGCACGTATTGCATACGCGATGCCAGCGGTACCGCGGCAGGTAGTGGCCGTCGCACTGCGCGCAGCGCGCGAGGCGTGGCCGCATACGGGTCACGGGCGCGGGCGTGGTACGATGGCCGTGGTAGCGCCCATCGCGCCCCCGTCCGCTTGCCGGCGGCGGGGGCGGTCTATACGCGATCACCGCGCGCCCCCACCCTCCGCGGCATCGAGCCGCGCGACGTACTCAGCGATGGCGCCAACGGAAATGTAACGCCGCTTGCCGTCGCGTTGCGCGCGAATCTCGCCGTCACGGATACGCTTGTAGAGTTGTGCGCGGCTCATGCGCAGCACTTGCGCGGCCTCGACGACATCCAAACGGGCTGGATTCATGGGGGGACTCCGTCATGGTGTAGGAGTCCATACAGTGCCTACGAGGGTTGCGGGCTGGAACAGGACGATTCAGGAAATGTTTTTCGCGGTTCTCCAGTCCTCAACAGCGAGAAATGAATTTTTGTTCCTGGCGATTTTGAGTAGCGTATCGGCGGGGATATCTTTATCGAGCAGCGCGGAAACCAAATGCTCGGCTATA
>JACDCP010000272.1 GCA_013817465.1 Gammaproteobacteria bacterium
AATTGATCCGCAGTGCAATGGTGACGCCGAAACCCCGCAAGCCGACGAAGCCGACGAAAGGCTCACAACGGAAGCGCCTGGACAGCAAGACGAAGCGTGGCCGCCTGAAGCAGTCGCGCGGGAGGCTTGACGACAGTTGACCGCAGGAAGCAGTCGCGGGATCGCTATTCGAAGTCCCGGATATATCGGGACAGCGTGTTGGCCGCCATTTTGACGTCGGCGAGATCGATAGTCGGTGGATCCCGATCGATCCATTGGTGCAGCGCTTTCGGTTCCGTTACCCAGACGTTGATATTGGCATGCCGGCGCGTCCGCTTCACGAACCAGCCGGGAAATACGACGACCGCCCTCACGGGATATGCCCGGCTGGTTCGGTCCTTCAGATAGCGTTTCAGGAATGCGGCCTGTGCGCGAGCCTGGACGATTGCCTTTTCGCACGGCCTGGAGCCGTTGACCGATAGTGTTTCGCCGTCGTAGCGCACGACCGCCGATCCCTGTGCCGGCTTGCGGCGGGTCTTCGTCTCAATCGTGTAGATGCCCCGCGCGCAAATGATGACGTGATCGATGTTGCCGCGTCCGGTCGGCACATCATGGAACACGCGATAGCCTTTCGCTCTCAGCCGATCCAGCAGCTCGCCGACCGCTCGCTCGCCCTCCAGGCCGAGCTTCAGGCGCTTTCCTGTGCGAATCGCGGGAATGAGCCGAAAAGCAGCGTACAAGGAGAACACGCCGGCCATGGCAGTGTAGACAAGCGGGTTCGGCGGAGACGCGCTGAAGAAGCGGAACCATTCCCATAGCGAGAACACCCAGAGGACCACAGTGGACATGATCAGCGGCAGGACCATGTCGTATGCCAGGTCGGTCAAACGGCGGTCGATCGATTGACCGGGAGCTCTGAGCAGCTTGCCCGAGATGGGTGATTGTGTTGCCGTTTTCATCGCCTGCCACCTCTGCCCTTCCAACATGCCGACCGCCAACCACCGGCCATTCGTCGGTCGAGCATAGTGAAAGGCGTTATGAGTCGTCGTGACGAGCCTCACAATTCGCGGTGCCGGGCCCCTGTTGTGGACTTGTTTGTAAAGAGGTGCCGAACAGCGTGCCGGGCTCCTGAGTGGACTTGTTGACGGAGGCAGTGCTGTTTCCGATGGCGATCAGCGTTATCGTCGCCCGCGACGATCGTCCCTGTAGCTCGCCAAAGCCGTTTTCAGCTTTTCGCGCACCGCCGCTCGCAGCGCCGGCGGGCCGAGCACGATAACGTCGTCACCATACTCGAGGATATCCATGACCAGTTCGCGCGGATCGCTGTAAGGCACTTGCAGCACATAGCCGCCATCGAGCTCGTAACTGCCCGACTGTTGAGGATGCCAGCGTTCGCGCGCCACCCAGCGGGCGCGCTGCGGAGAGAACCTGAGCACCGCGGTTTCGGCCTTGCGAGCGGCCGAGATGCCGAAGCCTTCGCCAAGCGCAGCATCCAGGGTTTTGCCGGTAATCTCCCGTGCGCGTTTATCGATGAGCCGCGCCATGACCAGGGTATCGACAGGAAAGCTGCGCAGCTCGAGTTGCGCGTGGCACCACGAGTCCAGGTACCAATGCTCGCGGAAATGTACGAGGCGTTGCGGAGAGACCTCGAGCTGCTGAACCGAATCGGAGAGCCTGTCGTGCTGCTTCAGGCCGAGGCGCCGGCGGTGCAGCAGCGCAGTGATCAGTGTCTGGAAGAGCTGCGCATCGATGGCTCCCGGCCCGATTCCCGACAAGCGGATACGGCGCTCGAATTCCTCGAGCGCATGGTTTCCGGCTTCCATGAAGCCGCGAATGCGCGCACGCAATGCTCCGATGTGCGGCCCGAGCAGCCCCGGCTCGATCCGGCGCAGCAGTTGCTCCATGGCAAGCAGCGCGTGCACTTCATCGGCGCTGAACCAGAGGCCGGGCAGTTGAAAGGTGCTCTGCGTCGGGTCGCTTGCGTCGAGCCGGTAGCCGCCGACCCCTCGATCCCAGACGATCGGCATCATGAGCCGCTCGCGAAGGTATTCGAGATCGCGCTTGAAGGTTGCGCGGGAAATCCCGAGCTTGCCGAGGAATGCGTCGCGCGGCACGGCACGGCGGCTCGCGAGCATCTGCTGGATCTTGTAGAAGCGTTCGACGCGGTCCACGTCCCGGCTGCTCCGGTTGTTGTTATACGGTAACTATAGCGCCGCGGGACCGCTCTCGAATACGGCTGCCTTCAGTTATTCGACCGGGTTTTGATTGCGGCCGGACGCCCGTGGATGGCCGTACAAAGGGCGGTGGTCTATAGTTGTCGCCAATGATCTTCCGCCAGCTTTTCGACAGCGAGTCGTGTACCTACACCTATCTGATCGCCCGCCGGCAGGGCGGCGAAGCGGTGATCATCGATCCTGTGCTCGAGAAGCTGGAGCGGTATCTGACACTCCTTCACGAGCTCGATCTCAGGCTCGTCAAGGCAATCGACACGCATCTGCACGCCGATCACTTGTCGGCGCTCGGCGCGCTCGGCCAACGCACGCATTGCCTGGCCATGATGGGCGAGCAGTGCAACGCCGACGTCGTCTCGTCGGACATCATGCACAACCTCAACCTGCCGAGGCCGAAGATGATGGATATCGCGGTGCCGGCGAACCGGCGCGGGTCCGCTGCGCCATGACGCCATGACAGCAGATGTCTCGTTGAGCTGCGAGGAAGCGCTCGTCCTCATACGTCGGCCGGACGTGGTGCTCGTGGACGTACGCGAGTCCATCGAGCGCGAACGCGACGGCGTGATCCCCGGCTCCTTGCACGCGCCGTTCACTTCGCTCATCGAATACCTGCGCACCGGCGGGGGTTTGCAGGAGGCCGCGGCTGCGGGAAAGCGGCTGATCTTCTATTGCGCGCACGGTCCACGCTCGATGCAGGCCGCACAGGCTGCGGACCACCTCGGTTTTGCCGGCGCAAGATATATCGATGGCGGCATTGCGATCTGGGCGGCAACCAGCGGTCCGATCGATCGTTGCTGAACGCGGCCCCGGATGCCCGAACCTGGTCAGCCGGGGATCGGCTGCGGATGCCAGCCGTAAACGGCCAGCAGCACGAAGAAGCCGATGACATAGCCGACCGCCACGTGCCAGCCCCGCCGGATCCAGGCGCCCACCGACTTGGCTTCCGGGATGATGTTGGACAGCGCAACCCCGGCGGACGAGCCGAACCAGATCATCGAACCGCCGAAACCCACCGCATACGCGAGCATG
The DNA here is from genome assembly GCA_013817465.1 of Gammaproteobacteria bacterium. GTDB lineage: Bacteria > Pseudomonadota > Gammaproteobacteria > Steroidobacterales > JACDCP01 > JACDCP01. Next base: position 3,240 of record JACDCP010000272.1, read on the forward strand.
CCCCAGTCGTAGTACCCCTGATCCAGCGCCAGCTTGGTCAGCGGGATATTATCGAACACGGCCGACACCCAGCCGAGCCCGAAGGCGGTCTGCCAGGACGCCGCCGGGAGGGTTTCCACCGGCATCAGCGAGGCGCAGGTCACCAGCGTGATCAGGAACAAACTGCCTTTGAGAGCTGCCGGTATCACTTTCCAGTCGGTCCGTGTGAAAAATGCCGCCATCATAATCGCCAGCCACACACCGGCTGCCGGAAACCCCAATAGGACATTGGCAACTATCGCCGCGACCAGAATCAGCACCACTGCAATGATGCACTTCCATTGCACCTCGTGATGACCGATCTCGTCGCGCTGGATCGGGTGATAGGCGTGTTGCTGGCGCGCCGCGACCACCCCGAAGAAGAGCAGCGCCGGCACCGCTGCGATATAGGCATGCAGGACGTCGACGGCCGGCACGCCGGCGATCCACATCATCGTCGTGGTGGTATCGCCCACGACGCTCCACGCACCCCCCGCATTGGAGGCTGCGACGATGGCCGCAATGAACGCGATGTGCACTTTCCCGCGATAAAGCTGGTGCGCCATCGCG
>JACDCP010000002.1 GCA_013817465.1 Gammaproteobacteria bacterium
CGCCTGTAGCGTTCAGATTCACCGGCCCGATTTCGTTCAGCCGCGGTAGTAAAGGGCGAGGCCGGCAAAGTCGATCTCATTCGAGACTTCTTCGGCCATCTTCCGCGCCACTCCCGCCAGCGTGTGCACGTCGCAGGAAAAGGCGCCCGGATCGTCGCTTGGCTCCTGGGATTTGTGAATAGCTGAGCTCTCCAGAACGCGCAGCATTGCGCCCAAGTCCTAGCAGGGGAAGCTCGGCCGGGGCGGATGTATGGAGTGATATTCTTCCGCTTAGCCATCGTCAGCACTCATCCTGCTGGGGGTGGTTAGGGGTGGCGGGGCGTTAGCGCGCCCTGTCATCCCGCTCATCCATCATACACCGATGGTGTATAGCGTCAAGCTGATTAGTTGGACCCGCATTGGCGCGCGATTCGCAACGGGGGAGCCGATCATGGCTGAGGTTACGTGTACAGAAAGCCCGGTTTCATCCATCATCAGACGATCGCGCTGGTCTGGGTTCAATCGGAGCTCGACGAACTTCGCCGGATTCTTGCAGCGCGCCCCTCGGATGCCGATCTCGAGGAGTTCATCAACCATAGGCGTGGTACCTGCTCGCCGCGATCCTCTCTCCCGAGAAACAGATCTTGGACCGGTTGCACGCAGAGCATCCGGACGAGCAGCCGGCGACGAGATAGCTCCGCTGTGCACAAAGCGCGGCTCCGGGATCGGGCCTCGTCGAATAACCCCGAAGCCGACCCCCAAACGCCACTCGAGGCCCTCCGCCCGCCCGTTTTCAGGCGCGATCGCCGGCTACCCGCTACCCCAGCATGGGTCGAAGCGTTTGCGACCCTTTCGCCGGACCCCGCGCGGCCTCAGCCGGACCATCTTGCACGTTCCAGATCCCGTCGAGATGCGCCTACAATGAGCGCCGGTCTCCGAACAAAAAAACAACAGGGGAGATGGTATGGCACTTCGATTTCGGAGATCTGTAAGGCTCGCGCCCGGCGTCCGCCTGAACATCGGCAAGCGAAGCGGGAGCCTGTCGCTCGGTCCTCGAGGCGCGACCCTAAACATTGGTCCAAAAGGTCTCTTCCGGAACGTGGGGTTGCCCGGCACTGGACTCTCGTCCAGGAGTCGGATCGGCGGCGGCAGCGGCCGATCAAAACCGCCCCGCAAGACCGCACGTCAACTAAGTCCGAGCCCAGAGGATTCTGGTTCCCGGCCAATAAAAGCGATCATCGTCTTGAGCGACGATAGGTCGCTCGGATTCTTTCACGACGAAGCGGAAGAACGGCCGCTCTCTGTTGAGCTCGTCGAGAGACTGCGAGCGGAGCGAGGCGACTTCGTTCGTGCCTGGCTGGAAGAGCAGTGTGAGAAACAGAATCAAATCTTCGAAACGCTCGAACAGATCCATCTGCAAACGCCTTCGCCTGCGTCCGGCCCCACGTACAGAATGCAGAAATTCGAGGTCGAGCCACCCGCCGAGCCCGTGCTGGAAAAGCCGCGCCTGCTCGATTGGGTATTTCCTAAACGCCGTGCGCGCTTAGAGAACAGAAATCACGAGTCCCAGCTCCACTTCGAGGAACAAGTCGCGGCCTGGCGGGCCGAAAAGGCGGCCTTCAAGCAGCGCGAGCAGCGCCGGAAAAGGCTGTTCGAAAAGCTGGTCCTGACAAACGTCAGCGCAATGCAAGAGGCCCTCGAGGAACAGTTCCAGCTTCTAAAGTGGCCGCGGGAAACGCTCGTTTCGTTCGAAGTTTGCAGTGATGGCGACACGGTGCTCGTCGATGTCGACCTTCCCGAGATCGAGGATTTTCCGGCGAAACAGTTCTCGCCGCGGGTTCGGGCAATGGAGGTCGGAGTCGACGAGATCTCGGACACAGCGAAGCGAAAGGTATACATGGCGCATGTTCATGCGATCGGCTTTCGCATCATCGGCGTCGTGTTCAGTGTTCTGCCGCGCGCGCGCACAGTTGTTCTGTCAGGCTTCTCGCAGCGACCGGACAAGGCGACCGGACACGTCATCGACCAGTATCTTTACAGCGTGCGTGCGCTGCGTTCAGACTGGATGGACGTCAACTTTGACAACCTGGAGGAGGTTGATGTCGTAGAGGCACTGGCGCGGTTCGAGATGCGCCGGAAAATGAGCAAGACGGGTGTTTTCACGCCGATCGAGCCTTTCGACGCATGAGTTTCGCAAAGTTTCACCACAGACCTGGGAACAACAACAACCAGCGGCCTGAAAGGGAGATACTGTGGATAAACGACTCGTGCCGCTAGCGGCGGCATTTCTAATCTGGTCCGGCGCATTCGCCGAGCATTTGACCGGTCCTTCGACGACCCATGTTTCGGCCAAAGATGAGATTGCGCGTGCGCTCGGATTCGAGCGCGCGAGCGCCTTAGCCCAACAGTGCTGCAAAATATGCCGAAAAGGAAAGGCGTGCGGTGACAGCTGCATATCGCGAGACAAAACCTGCCATCAGCCGCCGGGCTGCGCGTGCGACGGCTGAAACGCGATCATTGAAAATGGAGCATGCCTTCTATCTTTCGGGCAAAGACTACCTGACCGAGCAGGAGGCGGCGCACTACGTCTGCGTCTCTCTCAGCCAGTTCCGAAAGTCCCGCAGGACTACGGCATCCAGCCCTTCCGCTTCATGGGCAAGCTCGTATATCGTCGCTGCGACCTTCAGGCCGTAATGGAGCGCGTGGCTCAAGGTGAGAATGCATCTGAGGTCCGTGCCAGTGCTCCTCCCACCCACGGCTGAGCTTCACCGGTAATTTCACCGGACCACAATGTCTGTTCAGTCGCGGCAGAATGAAGTTGCGCGGCTGATGAACGTGATTGCAAACCTGCGCGCTCAGGATGTCGCTGAGGCTCAAAAGGAAAGCTCGAAAGCAAGGGACATGGATCGCGCCGTGCAGTCACTTTCTCACGCTAAAAGCCAGAGTACCGCGCGTTCCTATCATCAACAGGCCCTGAGGCACGGCGATGAACTTGCACGAATTCAGAAGAAACGCAGTGATCTCAGTGGCAAGATCGCAAGAGGGACGCAGCGTCTGCATTCAGCAGAACAGGCATTGAGCCGAGAACTGGCGTCGGAACATCAAAAGGTTGAGGTTGCCGAGAAGAAGCGTGAGCGCGAACGGCTTGAGCATGCCCGTCGGCTTAAACGGGAGCTACAGGCGCAACGGCCCGTCGAAATTCTAGGTTCAGCGTCGGCCATGGGACCTACTCGTAGAAAAGAGCATGATGCCTTTATCTCTCATGCGAGCGAAGACAAGGAAAAATTTGTTCGCCCGCTTGCTGAGGCCCTGCGAGCAGAGGAGTTTGATGTGTGGTATGACGAATTTTCGCTCACCGTGGGTGATAGTTTGCGCCGCTCGATTGACCAAGGCTTGGCGTCGTCGCGATACGGAATAGTTGTTCTCTCAAGTGCGTTTTTCGAAAAGAATTGGCCGCAATACGAACTGGACGGCTTGGTGGCGAAAGAAATGAGCGGTCAGAAAGTTATATTGCCTATTTGGCATAAAGTTACGAAGGACCAAGTACTGGCCTACAGCCCTTCCTTGGCCGACAAGGTTGCGATCAATAGCTCCCTTTCCAGCACTGCGGAAATTGTGGCGCAACTGTCCGAGGTGCTAAGACAGTAAAGATAATTGTCGGAGCTCTGGTTTGGAAGCGGCCTGATCGGCTAGCGACGCGCGCAAACGGTGAACTCAACGAGGTCGCGGAGGCGCTCGCGTCGATCTGACGCCACTTTCGCTCCGGTAACCAAATTTCGATCACAGACCAGGAGCTCGGCAGGCTGCTGCGTCCATGAACGTGCCCATATTCAGCCAATCCTTCCGCATAGTTCAACGTAACCACTGACTTACGTCTGGTTGCGAGCTTCTGCATCGGCAAATAGTGTGACGCCCTGAGCCAGCCGGGGCGATCCCTGCGGCGGCTCGCTGACCGTCCCCTCGTTCCCTGACCATAGGACTAAGCTTTTATTAATTGGCACGTTCATTGCTTCTTAACTCTGTGCGCAGGCCCAGGAAGGGTCCTGCCAAAGCGAGAATACTCAACAGGAGATTCACATGAACAAGCATTTGGCTATCGCTCTCGGTGTGTCGCTCGCCTCAGGTGCGGCAATGGCCGGGAACGAAGGCGATGTCAAGCAGACGGAAGCCACCGAGTCGACCCCCTACCATGCCTTGGCGTTCGAGGATCTCGACGTCGACCAGGACACTCTGATCAGCGCGCAGGAAGCCACTGATTCAGAGGTTCTGGACTCGGAGGCCTTTGCCAGCGCGGACACCGACCAGGACGGCTTTCTGTCGCGCACCGAGTTCGATGCCAGCGCGGGTATAGATACGGGCGCAGAGAGCGGCCTCGAGACCGTCGACCCGGCCGCCGAAGTCGAAGAACTTGAGGACGAGAGCTGAGCTTCGACCAGGACGGACCATGGCAGATAGGGACGTCCCCGTGAGATAAGGAGATCATCATGAAGCGCACCGTCGTCCGCTCCCTGTCATTCGCCACCACGCTCGTCCTGTTGTCCGCGCCCGCCTTCGCCGAGGAGGGCGATGCCAAGGCCGGGAAGCTGGCATTCAACAATGCCTGCCGGACGTGTCATTCCGTGGATGAGGGCGACAATCGCCTCGGGCCGAACCTGCACGCCATCATCGGCCGCGATGCGGGCTCAGAGGACTACAAGTATTCCCCGGCGATGGCCGATTCGGATGTCGTGTGGGATGCCGAGAACCTGGACCAGTTCATCGAGAACCCGGAAGGTCTCATCCCCGGCAACAATATGAAGCCCTATGGCGGCATCAGCGATCCCGCGATCCGCGCCAGAATCGTCGCCTATTTGAGCGACGCCGGCGGAGAAGGTGACGAAGAGGGCGAAACCGGCGAGGGCGAATGACCGCCGCTATTGCCCGGATTCGAGCAGGATCACGAGCGGCACCGTGCTCCAGTTGCCCCACCCGAGCGCCGCGCCGATCACCATCCCGAGTACTTCCCCGATCGAGCACCCGGTCAGGCAATGAACGGTGGCGCTGAACGCGAGCCGATTCAGGGATCCATGATCGCCGGAGTGGTGCTTCACAGCGCGGCCGTCGGACGTACGAGCGTTCATTCGAACGATCCCGGCGGATAGTCAGCGGGATCGAAGTCAGGCGCGGGGTACTGCGGATCCATAGCAAGCAGCGCGTCCCGGACGAGCGTTGCGACGACGACGTCCCGGAACCAGCGCTGCTCGGCGGGGACAACGTACCATGGCGCTTCTTCCGTGGATGTCCGCTCGAGCGCGATCTCGAATGCCCGCATGTAGTCGCCCCAGAGCTCGCGTTCCTTCAGATCGTTCGGATTGAACTTCCAGTGCTTGTCCGGTCGTTCGAGTCGGCGGCGCAAGCGCGCTGACTGGTATTCAGGGGAGATGTGCAGCATCACCTTGACGACTCTCGTCCCCTCATCGTGCAGGAGCCGCTCATATGCGCCGATGTGCCTGTAGCGCCGCTCGATGATTTTTTCGGGTGCCCAGCCGTGGACGCGCACGATCAGCACATCTTCATAGTGTGACCGGTTGAAAACGCCGATATAGCCGGCGCCCGGCACATGCTTGTGCACGCGCCAGAGAAAGTCGTGAGCGAGCTCCAGTTCGGTGGGCGCCTTGAAATTCCAGACCCGGACGCCCTGCGGGTTCAAGCCGCCGAAGACATGACGAATGGTGGAGTCTTTGCCGCCAGCGTCCATCGCCTGGAGGACGAACAGCAGCGCTTGCGAGGACTCGGCGTAAAGCCGCTCCTGGAGACCGTCGATCTCCTCTTTCAATTCCCGGAGGCGGGCTTTCGCCTCGGGCTTTGTCCGGTCCTGCGTCTCGTGAGAATTCCGGTCCGAAAGACACACGGATGCGCCCGGAAGAATACGGTAACGGTCGAGGTCCATATGCATGGCGCGAACCAGATCCCTTACTTCTGATCGCGGACTCGGGCTAACTGCATCAACAAGGCCACGCCGAAGCCCCAGGCGCCGTTCAGGATCAAGGCGCCGACGATGATCGCAGGATCCCAGCCCGCCGCGAACGCCATGCCCTTTAGCGGGAACACTGCGAACAATGCTACCGCGCTGGGCCCTATCGCGCCGAGCAGAACCGCCCGCAGCCAGTAGTTCCAGGCGTTTGCGTCACGGATGAACCACCACACCGGAATGCCCCACACACCGCCCCAGAACGCCAGCGAGATCACGGCCGGCAGGCCGAATGGCGACGTTGGCGCCATCGCGTACGGTGCGCTCGGCAATACGCCGGCCAGCCAGAACAGGGCATAGACGCCCTGATGGAACACCAGTGTCGAGATGAAGCCGGCGATGAAAGCCTTGGGATACTGCATCTTGATCTTTCCCGATTATTGATAGGAGCACATCACAAGGATCTGGGGGATCAGGCATCAACGGCCTATGCCAAGCTCGAACCATAGCTCGTCGGGATCAACATCCGGCCCGGAGCTGTGCAACATCATGCCGGTTGCCCTTGGCGCGGCGTATCCTCTCTGCATATGAGCATCGTGCCACGGGCAAGTGAGAGGATGAACGGGAATCTGCGTGGGCGCGGCCGCTGAACGTTTCGTCAATTGGCGCGGAACTTGCTCCTGCAAGCCGGGAGCCGTCGGCATCGGGGCCACTGGCGCAAGAAACCGTCGGAAGCAAGTGTCATCAGCAACAGGCCAAACGACAGGAGCGAACATGGAAACGAAAGCTGAAGGCAAAGCAGCGGGCAGGCGCGCCGAGCCCCGGCGCCCTGAGCCAAAGAAGGACCAGGTCGAATTGAAGCGTGCCAAAGAGCCGCCGGGCGGCAGCGCGCGTAATACACAATCCGGCCGGATGCCGGATGAACGCCGCCGCCGGATCGCCGAAGAGGCTTACTACCGGGCCGAGCGGCGCGGATTTACCGCCGGATTCGAAGATGTCGACTGGCTCGAAGCGGAGAAGGAGATCGACAGCCGTCAGGATACGTCCCCCGGCAAAGGGGAGCCGAACCAGAGAGCGGCGCGTGCTTCGGAAAAACGCTCAGGAAAACCGTCACCCTAAGCCGGGGCGCCGGTCCTATCTACCCGGCTCCAGGGGATACCAGTAGCCGCTGTTGTTCGGGTCCGCCATCCAGTACACGCCGGACTGATCCACGTAGTAGGTCTGGCCCTGATGGTTGTTGTAAGTGTTTCGCTGCCAGGTATGCGGCAGGGCTTGCGTCTGGCCATCCGCCGGATTCACATAAGTGCTGTTGCCCATAAGCTGCCGGCCGGCTTCCTGCTGATTCCTGTAATAGCTCTCCTGCTGCTCGTTCATCGCGGCCTGACGCTGTGCCTGCGCTTCCCGCAGACCGTCATACGCCTGCCTTTCCCGCGCCTGATTCGCCTGCTCGCCCGAACGGTAGGCGGCCATGCCATCCGATGAGAAGCCGCGCGTCGCGACATAGTAGTAAGCGAAGGTCGGGAAGTCGTAGGGTTGCATGCCGCTCTGGGCTGCCTGCGCCTGGTGCTCGCGATACGCTGCCTGCACCTGCGGGTCTTGCATCTTCTGTTGGACGATCTGCGCAACCTGCTGGTTGGCGGCCGCGATGCCGGCATCCATTTGCGCCTGCTGCTGCTGGATGTAGGCCCGCCCGGCAGCGTTCTGCTGCTCGAGCATGGCGTTCCAGTCCTGGCCGGATGCCATCCCCGGCAGGGCAAAGGCGCCGGCCACCGCGACCAAAGCTGCGGCGGTGCGTACCGGATTGCAACTGCCATGGAAATCAGTTCGGTGCGTTTTCATACCTGCCTTCCCTTGGGGTGCGTGTTATCTGTATAGGCGCAAACCAGTGGGAAAGCGGGACACAGGGATCACGGAAACTCGATCGACCGACGTTGGCGGAGCCGTTCGCAACTGACTATTGCTTTCGCCTGCCGATAAGCTTGAATACGGAGCCGTTGCGCCTATCGGTCAGGTAGAGTTCGCCCGCTGCGTCTTCACCGAAGGAGCTGATCATAAAGTCGGTGTCACGAAGCAGGACCCGACTGGCAGGCAATGAGGCCTCCGCGCTGATGCTCCAGATTCGTCCAGAGCAAAAATCGCCGAAGAAGTAGCCGCCGGCCAGGACCGGATAAGCCGAGCCCCGGTACACATAACCGCCGGTGACCGAACAGCCAGCCGCGTGCGAATACTCCGCGATCGGCATCTGCTTTGCCGTCCGGTCGCAGCCGGATTGCGGCTTGAAGCACAGTTTACCCTCCATGACGGACCAGCCGAAATTCACGCCGCGGCCTGCCGGATCCGGGCCATTGATTGACCGATTGATTTCTTCCCGTTCTTCCTGGCCAACGTCACCGATCCAGAGGTCGCCCGTCAGCCGGTCGAACGACCATCGCCACGGATTGCGGAAGCCGAAAGACCAGATCTCATCGGCTCCGGTGCGGCCGACGAAAGGGTTATCGGCCGGGATCCGGTACCCGCTTGGCGGTGACGTGCCATTCACGTCGATCCGCAGGAGCTTGCCATGCAGCGAGGACAAATCCTGGGCGCGATTCTCGGGATCTAACGGCCCGCCGCCGTCACCCATGCCGACATACAGGTAGCCTTCCGGCCCGAATGCGAGCTGGCCGCCGTTGTGGTTTGCGTATGGCTGGTCGACCCGGAGAACGAGCCTCCGCGGCCCCGTGGCCCGGTCGGGATTACTCGATGAGCGGTTGTATTCGGCAACAATGGTGTTGCCGGCCAGGTTGGTGTAGTTGACGTAGAATTTTCCGTTCGTCGTGTACTCCGGATGGAAGGCGAGTCCGAGCAGTCCTTGCTCACCGCCGCCGGATACTGCTCCGACGAGGTTAAGGAAGGGCACCGGCAGAAGCACGCCGTTCTTCACGATCCGGATCCGGCCGATCTGCTCGACGACGAACAGGCGGCTGTCTCCGGCATGGGTGACGAGCAGCGGGCTCGTCAGCCCGTCAACGACTTTTTGAAAGCTCAGTCTTACGGCAGTGGGATCGTAGGCTGCCGAGGCGGCACCGCAGGCGGACAGCATCAGGCCGATGAGAATCACACGCACAAACCCACGGCGACGGGAACATGGACTCATATTTTTCATGGCGACTGTCCTTGTGTGTATCGGCTTATCGTTTCAAAGCACCAGGCTTGTTTCTGGCGGGGTGATGCCCAGATTCGGCAGCGTAGAATCAGGCTCGATATCAGCGGTGAGATCATAACTGACCGCTTCGACCGCGGCGTTAGGCGACGGAATGGGGGAGTCAGATCGCCGGCGGGGGAACGTCGTAGCGGATGGCCTGCACCTCGACATCGATACTCCCGGCCGGACGCTGCCAGGTCACGACGTGGCCGACTTGTGCCCCAACCAACGCGCGCGCCAGCGGCGACGCCCAGCTCACCAGACCGCGAGCAGGATCGGCCTCATCCTCGCCCACGATGCGATAGGTATACGTGCGGCCGTCGTTTTCGGCCAGTGTGACTGTTGCGCCGAAACCGACCTGGTCGCTCGATTGCCCTTCAGCCGTGACGAGTCTGGCGCTGGCGATGCGGGCTTGTAGCCACCGAATGTCGCGTTCAGTCCTCGCGCGTTCCTGCATCTGGCCAACCGTGTTATCGCGCATGTCCGCGGAGCGACGTTGTGTTTCGTTCAACCGCTGCCGGAGATGTGCAAGCCCCTCTGGCGTGACGTAATTCGGCTGCGAACTGATTGGCAGATCGGGCAGGTCTTCGGGCGAGTCATTGTCCGGTTCCTTGACGAAGGCGCGGCTCATTGGGTACGTTTCCCGTTCAATGGCAACTCTCAGAGCCCGCGCCGGACGAGTAAACAAGCGTGCGCCGCCAGCGTGTAGATGCGGCGACGAAAGGCGCGACAACTGCCGATGCGAACCAATTTCTTTTTCCCGTCAGCCCTGCTTTGATTCTAGGCGATATCCGCACAATTTCCTCCTGCCCGAGCATCACGCATCCCCCGCGAGCTGCTTCCCGGACATGCAGCCGCACGGCCCGGCCTGGACCTTCAGATCGCCAGGGGCAACGATGATCTGCCGCAGGTACCTGCATCCATGCGAAGATTGATCTATCCGGACGCCTTCCGCGCCGAGGGTCAAAATGTCTGCTGCTCGTCCGGAACTCGAGTTTCCGTTTCTGTCGTGGCTCGGCGCCGCCGACCCGCGACTCGCCGGTTGGTCGTGGCGACTGATATGGATACCCATCCTGCTGGTGTGCGCAGACCTCGCCCTGATCGGACTCGATGTCTCCAGGATCTCGTTCGGATTCCCGGTCGGATGGCAGTTTCGCGTCGCCAATGACAGGAGTTATGGGGAGCTCTTGCAGTACTGCAAAGAGCTGGGGATAGGACTGGCATTCCTCTTGCTGTGCTGGCGACGGCAGTCGGGTATCTATGCTGTCTGGTCGGCGCTTTTTTTGCTGTTTCTGGCGGACGATGCGCTCAAATTACACGAAGCCGGCGGATCGATTTTCAGCCACAGCTTCGGCGTGGATCCTCGCTGGGGGCTCCGGGCACAGGATTTAGGTGAGCTCGCGGTTACAGCGCCCGCGTTCGCCGCCTTCCTTGTGACATTCGTCTGGTTTTATCGAATGGCGGACGGCCGGGCGCGCAGCCTTTCGCGGGCAATGCTCGTGTTGCTGGCGGGTCTGGTGTTCTTCGGTGTATTCGGCGACATGCTCCATTCCTGGATGTCTTCGCACCGTGAACTGTTCGCGGTATTCGAAGATGGTGGGGAGATGCTGGCGATGTCAGCCCTCGCGACCCTTGTTTATTTTGAACTGGTCGGTGCCCCGTGGCGCCGACTCGTTCGCGTTGATGCGCACAGCTCACTGAAGCATCCGGGGGACTCTCACTAACTCGTCGCACCGGTGAAAGTCGGTGTCCCGATCATTCAAGAGTCTGGATTCCGCGCCCGCTTTCGCCCAGATGACGGCACCGCAACGACGGACCTTTTTTGATCGGAAATTCCTTCGACAGGCAGCAGTGAGGCGGGCATATTGAGCGTCACGCATGTGCGCAGTGCGTAGTATCCTGTCGGCAAAAGAACCCACTTGGGGGGCTGAGTTGGGCGATTTGCGTTCGCGCCTCACGGTGCATTGCCGGGACGACGCGCTCGGCCGTTGGACCGTAGCCTGGTGCCGGCCGCGTCCGGCGCTCGAGCCGTATGTGGCGACGCTCTGGTACGGCGAAGGAGAGGTGCGCTACCAGCGCGACCGTATCCTGCCGTCGGCGTGCAGCCACCTGCTGATCAATCTCGGTCCCACCCAGTACCTTGTCGAGCCCGGCCCGCCGGAGCGACGAATACCGTTTGTCGATGTGTGGTATTCGGGCTTGCACCAGATACCGGTCGACACCGAAGCCCCGCTCGGGAACGCTCTGCTCGGCGTGGCCTTGCGCGCAAGCGGCGGTCGGCCATGGCTGCACACGGACGCCGACTTGCTCGCGAACCGCGTGCTGCCGCTGGCGGACGTCCTCGGCGACGGCGTGCTGGCGCTGCGCGAGCGTCTGCTCGAAGCCCGCGGCATCGAGGCCCGCTTCGACCTGGTCGAACGCTGGATGGTGACGCGTCTCGACTCGCGCCACCGCGTCCACGCGAGCGTGTGCTCGGCGTTGCAGCGCATCGAGAGCTGCGGCGGGAGACTGACCGTCGAGGAGCTGGCCCGGGAGTCGGGCATCAGCCGCAAACGGTTGAGCCGGCTGTTTCGCTGCCAGACCGGGCTGACGCCGAAGGCCCTCGCTCGCGTGCTTCGCTTCAAGAGTGCGATTGGCCTGCTCACCAAGGTCGAGCGCGTGCCCTGGGTCGAGCTGGCCGCGCATTGCGGCTATTACGATCAGTCGCACCTGATCCGCGACTTCCGCGCATTCAGCGGCTACGCGCCCGGAGAGTTTCTGCGTCACGCGAGGCCGGACGGCGACAGCATGGTAGTGAGGTGACATTTTTCCAAGATCGGCGGTCGGCCCGGGTCCATGCTTACGCTGCCCGGACAAAAACCTCGGAGGGGCCGGAGAATGCCTGAAATCAATCTGTGGGCCGTGCTCGTGGCGGCGCTGGCGAGCTTCGTGCTCGGCGGCCTGTGGTACTCGCCGGTGCTGTTCGGCAAGGCCTGGCAGCGGGAAACGGGACTCACCGACGAGCGCCTGAAAGCAGGCAACATGGGGCTGATCTTCAGCCTGAGCTTCTTGATCAGCCTCGCCGCGGCCTTTGTCTTCGCACTGTTCCTCGGCCCGCGTCCGTCGCTGGCGCTCGGGCTGGGCGCGGGTGCTTCGGCCGGGCTGTTCTGGGTGGCTGGCAGCTTCGGCATCAACTATCTGTTCGAGCGCAAGTCGCTCAAGCTGTTCTTTATCAACGGCGGCTATCACGCGCTTCAGTTCACCGCGATCGGACTGATCCTGGCTCTGTGGCCGGATACCTGAAAGCGAAACTGGAGGCGCCCTGAACCCCGGCGTTCCCGACGTTCTGGAACGAGACATGAGAAAAGCGCCGGCTGGCAGGAGATGTGGACGCTGCGCTATCGCCGCGTGGATGCGCCCGGGCCGCCCGCGACGCCGTAGTCGCAACGAAACCCCGGTCCGCGCGAGCGGGCGGGAGAATCGGACAACCGTTCGGTCGGACCTATCTGGCGATCAGTCGTTCGAGCTGTCCGGATAGCACGATCCCTGCCGCGACGACGGCGACGACGCCCAGTAAGGCGGGGAACGCGAGATAGATCGAAATTGTCAGCGCGATGTAGGATGCCGCAAGCGCGGCGAAGGAAAAAAGCTGCAACCCGGCCGGGTTGAATAGTCCGGTCTGAGGCATGGTGCACCCTCCCAGCGTGCATTGTCCGTGCTTGTTGACCACCCGTATCCCCGGCGGATGTTGGGCTGACTATTTACCATAATCCGGTGGAAATGGCGACCTCGAAAATCGAGCGAACCGGGAATCGAAAAGGTGCCGCGGAAAGGTGTCGGGCACCTAACAGGATGTTGAAAAAGCCATCCATGGCTTTTTCAACGCTGCGATCCGAAAAGTGTGATTTTCGGATCGCGAGCATTTTCAAGAACTTGCAGTTCTGCTAATTCCTAAAATGGACTAGGTGCCCGGCACCTGTATTCAGCCGAGGATGCCTTCTCGGCGATAGAGGCGAGCCGCAAGCCAGCCGAGCGCCGCGCCGAGCAGCAGCGTGCTGGTGGCCGATACGGCGAACCACAACGGGTCGATCGGCTCGTTCTTGATCAGGTCCGTCACCAGCAGGTGCTGACTCAGCGAAGGCACGGCCATGAGCGCGAGGCTGGGTTTGAGCGTGAACACGGCCGCGACGATGATGGGCAAGGTCGGCACGAGCAGCACCACGCTCAACCAGGTCTGCGCCTCCTTGTAGCTTTTCGTGAATGACGCCACGACGGTCATGAGCGCTGCGCCGAGCGGCACGAAGGGCAGCAGGACGAAAAACGCGCCGACGGCGACCGCCGGACCGAAGTTCGCGACCATGCCCAGCTCCTTGAGCGGGACGAAGCGCAAGCTCACGGCGAAGGCAAACAGAGTCAACGCGAGCGAGAACGCCATGTAGAAGCAGGTCGCCAGAATCTTGCCGACGATCAGGGTCGCGCGTGTCGCCGGCAGCGTCAGCAGGGGCTCGAGCGAACCGCGCTCGCGTTCGCCTGCGGTAGTATCGATGGCGAGATACATGCCGCCCATGAGCATGGCGAACAGCACGAAATACGTCATCATGCCGAGCACCAGCACGGAACGTCCGGCCGGCGTCGAAACGTCGACGTTCTGCAGCGCAAGCGGCTTGACGGTTGTCCAGTCGACGCCGCGTGCCTGCAGGCGCAACAGGCCGACCTGCGTGCTGTAGGTTTCGAGCAGTGCGCCCGCCCGAACCACGTCCTTGGCTGCCCGGCTGCTGGAGCTGTCCGACACGAGCGCGATGGCAGCGGGCGCGCCGGCATTCCAGGCCGCGGCAAAACCCTCCGGAATGATCAGCGCGACAGCATGCTCCCCGGCCTTGATGGCCGCCTCGACGCCGGCGCGGTCGTTGGCTGCCTGCAGTATGTCGGTGCCATTCGCTTTCAGATAAGCGATCAGGTTGGGCGCCTGCTCGGCGCCGAGCACCGGGAGCTCGAGCGGCTCATCGAGCTCGGCGACGGTTTCGCTGAGCATGAAGCTGATGAGGCCTGCGAATAGCAGAGGTCCGAACAGTGGGCCGAACAGCAGCGCCGAGTACAGCGTGCGGCGGTCGCGCAGGTTGTCGACGACTTCCTTGCGAAATACCGTCAGCAGAGGCGCCCTCACTCGAGGCCCTCGGCACTGCCGATCGCCTTGACGAAGGCCTCCTCGAGGTTGGCTTCGCCGGCTTGGGCGCGGATAGCGTCCGGCGTGCCGGAAGCGACGACGCGCCCGTGCGCGATAATGACGATGTCGTCGCAGAGTGCGGCGACTTCCTGCATGACATGGCTGGAGAACAGCACACACTTCCCCGCTTCGCGCAGGCGCCGGATCAGCTCGCGCAACGAGCGGGTCGCCATGACGTCCAGGCCATTGGAGGGCTCGTCGAGCAGCACGTTCTGCGGCTCGTGCACCAGCGCGCGGGCGAGCGCGGTCTTGGTGCGTTGCCCCTGCGAGAATCCCCTGGCGCGGCGATCGGCGAACTCGCGCAGGTCCAGCAGATCGGCAAGCGCATCGACGCGACTGTCGAGTTCCTGTCCGGAAAGTCCGTGCATGCGCCCGAAATAGGCGATGTTTTCGCGCGCCGTGAGGTTCGGATAAAGGCCAGCGCCGTGCGGCAGCACGCCGATGCGGCGCCGTACCTCGAGCGGTGTTTCCGCCGCATCGAAGCCGTCCACCCGCGCGGAGCCCGCTGCCGGTTCGAGCACCGTGTAGAGGATACGCAGGGTCGTCGACTTGCCGGCGCCATTCGGTCCCAGCAAGCCCGTGATGCGCCCGTCGGAAGCCGTGAAGGAAACGCCGTCGAGCGCGCGCACGGCGCCGAACGACTTGCTTAAGGCACGCACCTCTATCAAGGCGCCGGACCGGTGAAGCTGATGAAGAATGGCGCCGGGCGGAGGCTCTCGACGCAATCGGTATCGAGCGCCTCGACCGAGGCTCGAGCGACGAACTTCGCCATGAGCCGCGGCACGCAACCAAGGGCTGCGATGCCATGGCCCTGGCCTTCAGCCTCGATCGCCAGCGCATTTTCCAGATGTTGCGCCACATGACGAGCATTCGCCGGCGGCGTCACGGGGTCTGCAGTTCCGGAGAGCAGAAGGACCGGCCTGTCCGAGGCAACGGGCGACTTGAAGCCCTCGTCGATGAGACCGGCTGGCCACAGCGCGCAGATTTCCAGCAAGGCGTCGAGCTGCGAGGCGCCGAGATAGGTGCCCTCGAGCGCATCGCGGTCGATGGCGCCGGGATCGTAGAACGGCACGTCTTCGGTGCACACGACGGCGTTGTGCATGCCGTAACTCAAGGATTCCTCGAGCTGTTCGCTGACCATCAGCACCTGCGCGGCGAGCGGCGTGAAGTCCTGGCGATGGAAGGCGTGATGCAGCAGCAGCGGCAGGAAGGACACCGACTCCGAGGTATAGCTCAGCAGGCGTACGGCAACCGCGAGGTCCTGCGCGCTGAAATCGGTCCGGCGCGGGAGCGCCGTCACGGGATCAGGCAGCTCGACCTGCACGGCGCTCGTATCGAGCCGTTCGCGCATGGTTGCGAACGCGGTGGCGAGATCCGGGAAATGCGCGGCGCAGGCGTCGTCCGCTGCGCAGCGCCGGAAGATGCTCTCCAGCGCCGCCTGCGCATCGAGCGAGATCTCGGGGCCGAGCGCGGTATCCATCGGCACCACGCCGTCGAGGATCACGCTGCGGGTGCGCTCGGGAAATCGTCGCAGATAATGCTGAACGACGCGTGTGCCGTAAGAAACACCGTACAGGTTCAAGCTGGAATAGCCGAGGGCGGCGCGCACCCGGTTCAGATCCTCGACAGCGACGCTGGTCGTGTAGAAGCGCGGATCGCCGGTGAGCCCTGCGAGACATTCCCGGGTCGCAGCGCGCATGACGGCCGGCGTAATGTCCTCGGACTCGAGCTCCTGCTGGGCCGGGCAATCGAGCGCGTTGGATCGGCCTGTGCCGCGCTGATCCACGAGCAGGATGTCGCGCTCCCGCCGTATGGCTTCGAAGGCGCCGGCGTAGTCGGCGAAAAACTCGCTCGACGCCTGGCCGGGGCCGCCGGCAATAACGGTCAACGCGTCCCCCGGTGGGTCCAGGCTCAAGGCGCGTACCCGCGCTATGAAGAGCTCGATGTGCCGGCCGTCCGGCTCGGCGGGATTTTCCGGAACACTCAGGGTGCCGCAGTGGGCCGCGACCGCGGTGAGGCCGCTTGCGCCGCGCAACGTGCAGTCTTCGAGGCGAAAATTTGCTGAAACAGCGGCAGGATCGTCGGCCGGCGAGCTGCAGCCGTTCGCGAACGCGAGCAACAAGGCGAATGACAGCGGAATCTGCGGCCGCATCAAGGTTCCGGCGGTAGGGGAGCAGCTATGGTCGCCGCGCGCAGGAGCCATGTAAAGCGACCATTGGCGATATAATCGCCGCCCTTGCACATTTCCGGGTCATCCATGCAGCTCTCCGATCGATACGATGTGATCGTCGTCGGCGGCGGCCACGCCGGCACCGAAGCGGCGCTTGCCGCGGCGCGTGCCGGCGCGCGTACGCTGCTGCTCACGCAGAGCATCGAGACGCTCGGCCAGATGAGCTGCAACCCGGCGATCGGCGGCATCGGCAAGGGACACCTGACGCGCGAGATCGATGCGCTGGGCGGCGCGATGGCGCGCGCGACCGACCGCGCCGGCATCCAGTTCCGCACGCTGAACGCGCGCAAAGGCCCGGCTGTGCGTGCGACGCGGGCGCAGGCTGACCGCGTGCTTTACCGGCAGGCTATTCGTTCGCTGATCGAGAATCAGCCGGGGCTCGAACTGTTTCAGCAGGCCGTCGACGACCTGATCGTCGAGGGCGGGCGAGTGCGCGGTGTCGTCACGCAGATGGGTCTCGAGTTCTTCGCGCCGGCCGTCGTGCTGACTGTCGGCACTTTCCTGGGCGGACGCATTCACATCGGCGAGGCGAACTATCAGGGCGGCCGCGCCGGCGACGCGCCTGCCAACCGGCTCGCGGCGCGTTTGCGTGAGCTGCCGTTTCGGGTCGGGCGCCTGAAGACCGGCACGCCGCCGCGCATCGACGGGCGCAGCATCGATTTCGCGCAGCTCGCAGTCCAGCCTGGCGACGAGCCGGTGCCGGTGTTCTCATTTCTCGGCACGGCGGCCGAGCATCCACGCCAGATCGATTGCCACATCACAGCGACCAATGAACGCACGCACGACATCATTCGCGGCGCCCTGCACCGCTCACCGATGTACTCCGGCGCCATCGAAAGTGTCGGCCCGCGCTACTGCCCGTCCGTGGAGGACAAGATCGTGCGCTTTGCCGACAAGCAATCGCACCAGGTTTTCGTCGAGCCCGAGGGGCTGTCGACCCACGAGGTCTATCCGAACGGTATTTCGACGAGCCTGCCGTTCGACGTGCAGCACGCATTCGTGCGCACAATCCGCGGTTTCGAGCGCGCGCATATCACGCGCCCCGGTTATGCTATCGAATACGATTACTTCGATCCGCGCGACCTGACGCCGGCGCTCGAGACCCGCTTCATTGCGGGGCTGTTCTTTGCCGGGCAGATCAACGGCACGACCGGCTATGAGGAAGCCGCCGCACAGGGCCTGCTTGCGGGTGTGAATGCTGCGCGCAAAACCGCCGGCCGCGAGCCCTGGTGGCCGCGCCGCGACGAAGCCTATCTCGGCGTGCTGGTCGACGACCTGACCACGCGCGGCACTTCCGAACCTTACCGGATGTTCACGAGCCGGGCTGAATACCGTCTGTTGCTCAGGGAGGACAATGCGGACCTGCGCCTGACGCCGGTCGGCCGCGAGCTGGGTGTCGTCGGCGACGAGCGCTGGCGCATCTTTGAAGCCAAGCGCGAGGCGATCGAGCACGAGACCGCACGCCTCGAGAGCATCGTGCTGCGTCCGGGGGCCGAGCTCATGCCGGGCGTGCCGCTCGACCGCGAGCACACGGCATTCGATCTGCTGAAGCGCCCGAACGTGGATCACGCGGCACTGACTGCGCTGCCTGCGGTGGGGCGGCGTGAGCCCACCGGCGGCATCGCACCAGAGGTCGAGCGGCAAATCGACCAGCAAGTGGTGACCCGGGCCCGTTACGCGGGATACCTCAAGCGCCAGCAGGCGGAAATCGCACGCCTTCGCCGCCACGAGGATACCGTCCTGCCAAAAGATATCGATTACGCGAGCGTGCGGGGGCTCTCGAATGAAGCTCGCCAGAAGCTCACAGCCCAGCGGCCGGTGACGATGGGTCAGGCATCGCGAATTCCGGGCATGACGCCGGCAGCCGTATCGCTGCTGCTCGTCCACTTGAAGCAGCGCGCCGCAAATCGTCGTTCGGCCTGATGCGCAAGGTCTTCTATGTCTCCGTTCTGGCTGCTGCGCTTCTCATCGGCTGGCAGCTTGCGCGCGATGACGACGCGGGGGTCGAGGCGCCGCCGCCCATGCAGGTGCTTCATCGCGGCAATGGCAACGAGCCCGAGTCGCTCGATCCGCACGCTTCCCGCACCGACTCGGCCGCGACCATCCTGCGCGACCTCTTCGAAGGACTGGTGACCTTCGATGCCGCGGGCGCGCTGGCGCCGGGCGTGGCCGAATCCTGGAAGGTCAGCCCGGACGGCATGACCTACAGGTTCACGCTGCGCCCGGACGCACGTTGGTCGAATGGCACGCCTGTCACGCCACAGGAATTCGCCTACAGCTTTCGCCGTCTCGTCGATCCGGCGACCGCCGCGCAGTATGCGCAAATGCTGGAGCCGATCGTCAACGCCCGGCGCATTATCTCCGGCGACTTGCCACCCGGCGAGCTCGGCGTCGAGGCACGGGATGACCGCACCCTGATTGTGCGCCTCGAGTCACCGACGCCGTATCTGCTAGGCATTTTTACCCATCCCAGCACGTTTCCCGTGCATCCACCGAACCTCGAGGCGCATGGCAGGGATTTTGCGCGGCCCGGCAAGCTGATCTCCAACGGCGCATTTCGCCTGACCGGCTGGGTGGTCGGCTCGCACGTGACGGCGGAGCGCAATCCGCACTACCGCGACAACGGGAGCAATGCGATCGACGAAGTGCAGTTTCATCACATCGTCGAGCAGGCGAGCGAGTTCAAGCGTTACCGGGCCGGCGAGCTCGATTTCACCTACACGGTGCCGCCAGGGCAGTTCGACTGGATCGAGGAGAACCTCGGCAATCAGTTGCACATCAGCCCGGCGCTCAATGTCTATTTCTACGGCTTCAACCTGACGCGCCCGCCGTTCGAGGACGAGCTCGCGCTGCGCAAGGCATTGTCGATGGCCGTGGACCGCGAGCAGATCACCGGGAAAATCCTCGGCCGCGGCGAAATACCGGCCTTTGGCTGGGTGCCGCCCGGCATCCACGACTACGAGCCGCAATCGTTCGCGTACGCGGATTGGGATCGCGAGCGGCGGCTCGAGGAAGCGCGCCGTCTGTATGCCGAGGCCGGTTATTCGGAGGAAAACCCGGCGCGCTTCGAGCTGCGCTACAACACGGGCAGCGATCACGAGCGCATAGCCGTCGCCATCCAGTCGATGTGGAAAGAGGCGCTGGGCGCCGAGGCGACGCTGGTCAACGAGGAATTCCGTGTCCTCATCCAGAACATGCGCGAGAAGAAAGTCACCGAGATGTTCCGCTCGAGCTGGATAGGCGATTATGACGACGCCTACACGTTCGCCCAGGTGCTGGGGAGCCGTTTCGGGCTCAATATGACGGGCTATCACGATCCGGCCTACGACCGGCTGCTCGCCGAGGCGGCAACGGAGACCGATCTGGCGCGGCGCCGCGAGATTCTCGAAGAAGCGGAACGCGTCATGCTGGCCGACCATCCCGTCATGCCCATCTATTTCTACGTCAACAAAAGCCTGGTCAAGCCGCGCGTCAGGGGCTGGCAGGACAACATCATGAATTACCATTACTCGCGTCATCTGTCGCTGGCGGCAGAGGAGTGAGGACGTGAAACAGCTACTGGAGATCGTCCGCAGCCCGGCCGACCACTGGGTAGGCGACGGGTTTCCGGTGCGCACCCTCTTCTCGTACCAGAGCCTCGGCGAGCGCATCAGTCCGTTTCTGCTGCTCGACTACGCCGGACCGGCTGAGTTTCCGGCGAGCGACCGGCCGCACGGCGTCGGCGAGCACCCGCATCGCGGATTCGAAACGGTGACGATCGTTTACCAGGGTGAAGTCGAGCACCGCGATTCGGCCGGCAATGAGGGCCGCATCGGCCCCGGCGACGTGCAGTGGATGACCGCGGCTTCGGGGATCCTGCACGAGGAAATGCATTCGGCCGATTTCGCGCGTCGCGGCGGCACCGTGGAGATGGTGCAGCTCTGGGTCAACCTGCCCGCGCGGCTCAAGATGTCGCCGCCCCGATACCAGACCATCCTGGAGAACCAGATCCCGGAGGTCGCGCTCGAGGAGAAGAGCGGTTCCGTGCGCGTCATCGCGGGCCGCTTCCGTGATGCGCAGGGTCCGGCGCAAATCTTCACGCCGGTCAATTTGTGGGAGCTGCGCCTCAAAGCCGGCCGGCGAACGGAGCTCCGGCTGCCGGAGGGATACACCACCACGCTCCTGGTGCTGCGCGGAGAGGTCGCGCTGAACGCTGGCGAAACGGCGGGACAGGCGGAACTGGCGCTGTTCGATCGTGAGGGTAAAGCCGTCGCCGTAGAGGCGCGGCAGGACGCGACAGTGTTGCTGCTGAACGGTGAGCCGATCGACGAGCCGCTGGTCGGCTACGGTCCGTTCGTGATGAATACGCAGGAGGAAATCCGCCGGGCGCACGCCGATTACCGCAGCGGACGCATGGGCCGGCTCGGCTCCCCCGGGGCCGGATCTCATTAGTCGCAACCGGTTCACATCGGCGGGGGCTCGGTGATCGATTACCTCCGACGTCGCCCGGGTCATGTTCCGTTACTCGGTTAAACGCTTTCTCGGCGCCGGGCCGACGCTGCTGATCCTCGTCGCGCTGGCGTTCTTTCTCATGCGCGCCGCCCCCGGCGGACCCTTCGATGCCGAGAGGCCTGTGTCGCCGGCGGTGCGCGCCAACCTCGAGCGCGCTTATCACCTGGACGAGCCGCTTCTGCAGCAATTCGGCCGCTATGTTGCGGGACTTGTGCGCGGCGATTTCGGCCCGTCGTTCCAGTATCCCGATTACACAGTCACGGAGCTGATCCGCGAAGGGTTCCCCGTATCGCTCCGGATCGGCGCGTTCGCCATGCTGCTCGCGCTGCTCGCCGGTGTTACGGCTGGCATTCTCGCTGCGCTCAGGCAGAATCGCGCGGCCGACGCCGGCATCATGGCCGCAGCGATGACCGGCATCTCCATCCCGAACTTCGTCATTGCGCCCTTGCTCATTCTGCTTTTTGCCGTCCACCTCGACTGGCTGCCCGGTGGCGGTTACGGCGACGGTTCGCTGCGCTATCTGATGCTGCCGGTCGTCGCATTGGCCCTGCCGCAGATCGCCTACATCGCCAGGCTCACGCGCGGCAGCATGGTCGAAGTCCTGCGCAGCCCTTTTATCCGTACGGCGCGCGCCAAAGGCCTGCCCGCACATACTGTCGTGCTGCGCCATGCGCTCAAGCCCGCGCTGCTGCCCGTGGTGTCCTATCTCGGACCGGCCACTGCCGCGCTCATCACAGGGTCCGTGGTCATCGAGCAGATTTTCGGTATTCCCGGGCTCGGCCGGTTTTTCGTGCAGGGCGCGCTGAATCGCGACTACACACTCGTGCTCGGCGTGGTCGTGTTCTATGGCGCGTTGATCGTAGTACTCAATCTGATCGTCGACCTGCTCTACGCAGTCCTCGATCCGCGCGTGCGCTATACATGAGGGGCGTCACGCAGACGCTGCCCGCGGCGGAGCCGGTCGAAGAGGTTATCGGGCGCGGATTGTGGACGGATGCACTCGCTCGCCTGCGCCACAATCGTGCGGCGATGATCAGCCTGATTGTGCTCGTCTGCGTGATCGTCCTGGTGCTGCTCGGGCCGTCAGCGAGCCCCTATGCGTACGACGATACGAATTTCGACGCCATCTCGCTGCCGCCGAGCGCAGGCGATGCGCACTACTTCGGCACCGACACCCTCGGCCGGGATCTTTTTGTGCGCACGCTCATCGGCGGCCGGCTGTCGCTGCTCGTGGGTCTGGTCGCGACCCTCGTGAGCCTCGTGATCGGCGTGAGCTACGGCGCCACGGCAGGTTACTTCGGCGGCCGCGTCGATCATTTGATGATGCGCATCGTCGACATACTCTATGCGATGCCGTTCCTGTTCCTGGTGATCCTTCTGCTGGTGTTCTTCGGCCGCAATCTCCTGCTGATGTTCGTCGCCATCGGCGCCATCAACTGGCTCGACATGGCGCGCATCGTGCGCGGCCAGACCCTGAGCCTCAGGCGGCGCGAGTTCGTCGAAGCTGCCGTGGTCGGCGGCGTGCCGCCGTTCACGATCATCCGCCGGCACATCGTGCCGAACCTGCTCGGCATCGTCGCCGTGTATGTGACCTTGACCATCCCGCAGGTGATGCTCGTCGAATCTTTCCTCAGCTTCCTGGGCCTGGGCGTGCAGGAACCGATGACTTCCTGGGGGGCGCTGGTCAATGAAGGCGCGCGCGGCATGGAAACGACGCCGTGGATGCTCATTTTTCCGGCCCTGTTTCTCGCCGCCACGCTGTTCTGCTTCAACTTTGTCGGCGACGGATTGCGCGACGCGCTTGATCCTGCGGACCGCAAGTAGGGCCGGTTTCAACCGGCCATCGACTCGTGATAGCCCATGCCTGTGATCGGACAATCTCCCCAATATTCTGAGCAACCGCTGCTCGAAGTCCGCCATCTCGACGTGCGCTTCACCACACCGGAAGGCGAAGTGAAGGCCGTGGACGATCTGGAGTTCTCTCTGGTCCGTGGCGAGACGCTCGGGGTGGTCGGCGAATCAGGGTCGGGCAAGACCCAGGTCGCGCACGCAATGCTCGGCCTGCTTGCAGAGAACGGCCGCGCGACGGGCAGCGTACGCTTCGCCGGCGAGGAGATCCTGAACCTGCCCGCCAAGCGCCTGAATCGCATCCGCGGCGCCGGCATGGCGCTGGTGTTCCAGGATCCGATGACCTCGCTCAATCCCTATCTGCGCATCGGCCCGCAGCTCAGCGAGGCGCTGATGGCGCACGAGCCGGTCAGCGGGCGGCAGGCGCGTGAGGCGGCTTGCAGCATGCTGGACGCCGTGCATCTGGCGCACCCGCGGGCCTGCCTGCGCGCTTATCCCCACGAGCTGTCCGGCGGCATGCGCCAGCGGGTCATGATCGCAATGGCGCTCATTTGCCGCCCGCGGGTGCTGATCGCGGACGAGCCGAGCACAGCCCTCGATGCGACCGTGCAGGCGCGCATCCTCGAGCTGCTCAGTGAGCTCAAGCGCGAATTCGAGCTTGCGATGCTGCTGATCACGCACGATCTGGGCGTCGTCGCCGGCACCTGCGATCGCGTGCTCATCATGTACGGCGGGCGGACGATGGAAGAGGCCGCGGTCGATGACATCTTCTATCGTTCTCAGCATCCGTACACGAGAGGCCTGCTGGGTGCGCTCCCGCGCCTCGATGCCGCCGGCGTTTCGCGCATGGCGGCGATTCCGGGCCAGCCGCCGAGCCTGCTCGAGCCACAGCCGGGCTGCCCGTTCGAGAAGCGTTGTGACTACCGGTTCGAGCCCTGCAAACATCAACGCCCGCCGCTGGAGAATGTTTCTGCTGGCCACCGCAAGGCCTGCCACCACGAGAAGTTGCCGTGAGCGGTTCATTGCTCGAGCTGCGCGACGTGGCGGTCGAGTACGACGCCGGCGGCGCGATACTCGGCAGGCGACGCAAGCTACGAGCGGTCGACGGCGTGACCTTCGAGCTGGACCGCGGAGCGACGCTCGGCATCGTCGGCGAGTCGGGCTGCGGCAAATCCACGCTGGCGCGCGCCATTCTCGGACTCGTGCCGCTGGCACGCGGCGCCGTGATCCTGAATGGCGAAGACCTGGCGGCGCTCAAGCGTCGTGCGCTGCGCGCGCGCCGCAAGACCGTGCAGCTCGTATTCCAGGACCCGCTCGGCTCTCTCGATCCGCGAATGACGGCGGGCGAGATCATCGCCGAGCCGCTCGGGACGTTTTATCCGGCGCTCGACAAAACGCAGCGAACGGAGCAGGTGCGCGCCATGATGGGTGCCGTCGGCCTCTCGCCCGCACAGTTCAATCGCTACCCGCACGAGCTCTCCGGCGGACAGTGCCAGCGCATCGGCATCGCGCGCGCGCTGATCGTCGAGCCTGAGCTGCTCGTCTGCGATGAGCCGGTCAGCGCGCTCGACGCCTCCATCCAGGCGCAGATCGTGAATCTGCTCGAGTCACTGCAAGCCTCGCTCGGCCTCGCCATGCTGTTCATTGCCCACGACCTGCGCATCGTGCGGCATCTCTGCGACCGCGTGATGGTCATGTACCTGGGCAGAGTCATGGAGATCGCAGGCAGCGCAGAGCTGTTCGCGCGTCCGCGGCACCCTTACACGCGGGCGCTCCTCGATGCGTCACCCGTACCCGATCCGCAGCGCGAACGCGCTCGCGCCAGGATCCCGCTCGCCGGCGAGTTGCCGTCGGCTGTCGATCCACCCTCCGGCTGCGTCTTTCGCACGCGGTGTCCCTACGCGCAAGATCGCTGTATCCGCGAGGTTCCGGCGCTCCGCCCGGTCGGCGCGGCCTTCGTCGCTTGTCATTTCACGGAAGAAATCTTCAACTACTCGATCGCTTGAGGCGGCAGCGCGCCGCCGAACGGTAATGGCAGGGGAATCCCGTTGACCGTCAGGAGGCCGCCCTTGTACGCCGCGTGGGTGACGTAGTAATCGCCCTGCGCCTGAATGAAGCCGGTGTCGAGCATAAGCTGCACGTATTGCCCGGATTGCGGATCGGCCGCGCCGGCGGCAGCGACCACCGCCTTCGGCAGTCGCAGATCGAGTTCCGCGACGAGGCCGCCGAGCGCGAGCATCGCATCTTTGGCAACTGCGGCATTCTCGGGAAATTCGAGGTGCAGCTTTGCAAGCACTTCGCCGTCAGGGGTTTGCACGCGCAGCTCGTGCAAATCGAAGATCGCCCCTTCTGCAAGTAGCGCGCTCAGCTCGCCCGAGGACTCCGCGATGCCGGCTCCCGCGGCCGGCTTCGCCCCGGCGCTGGTGTTCTGTAGCGCTTGCGTCAGGCGGCCGAACGCGACGGGATCAGCCCGGGCGAGCTCGACGCTGAGCACAGCCGGACCGGCTCTCCATGCATCGGCCTCCAACTCTTGCAGGACGAGCTCGGCACTTGCGACGACATATTCTTCCGGCATCCGCACGGCGTACTGAACCTGTAAGCCCCGCAGGGCCATGTCGCCTACGTCCTGGCCGGCGTAGGTCGCGGCCGGCATTTTCAACAGCGTTTCGCCGGCCCAGAAGCCGAAATCCGTGAGCGACTGAGTCCAGGAAAACGTCACCGGGTTCATTTCCAGCCGGCCCTTCGGGTCTTCGAAATGCAGGCCTTCGAGCTTGCCCTCCCCATCCACGCGGGTCGCACTGGCATTGAAATTCACGGCGATCTCGGCGCCGTCCGATGTGAAGCGCTTGCCCTCGTTGTCGAGCGTCAGGCGATCGTACGCATAGCGAGCCGTGCCGCCGCCGGTCAGATGGATGTTGGTGATGACCGTGCCCGGCAGCTCGAGCAGCGTTTCGTCGCCGGAAACGATGCTGAGCTTCGACTCGACCGTGGCGAGCACGGGCAGGAACGTGCCGCCTTCATCCAGCGCAGTCGCGAGCGCGAACGGCCCGTGGTGCAGGCGGCTGTCGATGACCAGGGTCACGGGCCCGCGCTGCCCGTTATCCATACCTGTCTCGCGCGGAAAAAAGGCTTCGAGCTTGTCGCTGAGCTCGACGCGATATCGGCCGCGCGAATTGAACCAGCCACGGTCGTATTCGTCAGCCACCATCTCGATGTGCGGCGATTCCTGCATCGTCATCTCGATCTGGCGCTTGTGCCGCTCCTGCGCCAGCACGCCGACGATGCCGGGCATGACGAGCGCGAGCGCCAGCGCGATTGACACTACGATGACGAGGGTTCGCTTCATTTGATGTCTCTGGTGGATCCTGGATGCCGGGTATCTGTCTGGAAAGCTTACTGCATTGCCGGTGGCGGGGACGCGTGCCAACATCGGTCATTCCCGAGCCCTGGAGACCGGCATGAAGACTTTCTTTGATTTCTCCGCGCCGAAGATCGACGGTTCCGGCGATGCGATCGCGGGCCTCGCCGGCAAAACAGTGCTCGCCGTCAATGTGGCGAGCGAATGCGGCTACACGCCTCAGTATGCGGGGCTGGAACGGCTTCACGAGGCGTTTGGCGAGCGCGGTTTCGCCGTGCTCGGCTTTCCATGCAACCAGTTCGGCGCGCAGGAGCCGGGCACGGAAGAAGAAATCCAGACATTCTGCAGTGTCAATTACGGTGTCGAGTTTCCCCTGACGCGCAAAATCGAAGTCAACGGTGCCAAGCGTCACCCTGTCTTCGCCTGGCTGACCGGTGAGGGGCAGGGATTTCCGGGCGACGTGAAGTGGAATTTTGAGAAGTTCCTGGTCGACGCCGATGGCCGGCTGATTGGCCGCTACGGCTCCAGAATTAAGCCGGATGACGTCAGGCTGCAGGCGGACATCTGCAAGGCGCTCGACGCGCGACCCTGAGCACGTCGACTGCTTCCGACGGCCGCGCCGTTGCTGGCAATTTCGCAACCGGCTGATTACCATGTGCGCCCCGTTCGGCCAATTCCACCCTCATCATCCCGGGGACAGGCGAAGCGTGCTCGATCCGAAGCTGACTAAGGCGGCCTCGCGCCGCGTCCTGGCAGCCGCCGCGCTGCTGGCGGCGTCCGGCGCGTCGTGGGCGCAAGGCGATCCCGCCGACGGCCGGATACTCGCCGAGACGTGCCTCGGTTGCCATGGCATCCAAGGCTACATGAACGCCTATCCAAACTATCACGTACCGAAGCTCGGCGGCCAGAAAGCGGACTACATCGTCGCGGCGCTCAATGCGTACAAGGCTGAACAGCGTCCGCATGCCACCATGCATTCGCAGGCCGCGACGCTGAGCGACGAGGATATGCAGGCCATCGCCGCCTACTTCGAGAGTACCGCCACCGTGGCGCCGGCCACGGCAGACAGGCTTCCGCAGCAAGCCGCTGCCTGTGTCGCGTGCCACGGTGAAACGGGCGTGGCGCCCTCGCCGGCGTTCCCGACTCTGGCCGGCCAATATGCCGACTATCTGGCACGTACGCTTCGTGAGTACAAGAGCGGCGAACGTCAGAATGCGATCATGGCCGGGTTTGCCGCCCAGCTCGGCGACGAGGAAATCGAGGAGCTCGCTGCCTGGTATGCCGGACAGGATGGCCTCGTGACCCCCGGGCTCGACTGAGGCAGGGTCAAATCCTGTCCATCCCGGCTTCGTCCAATGATCCGAACCGGGCCGGATCGACAGGCGCTGACTGCATTTACCCGATCTGATCCAACATGCTTACGCAGCCCTACTACACCGATCTCCAGCATGGCATCACCGCCATCGACACGGGCTACTTGCGCCCGCGCATGGCCGCGAGCCATCTTCTCGTGGATGCAGGCCGCGCCGCGTTCGTCGATACCGGCACCTCGCATTCATTGCCCCGCTTGCTCGGCGCGCTCGAGCGGGTTGGGCTCACGCGCGCGGCGGTCGACTACGTATTCGTTACGCACGTGCACCTCGACCATGCCGGTGGCGCCGGTACGCTCATGCAGGCGCTGCCCGAGGCAACTGCGATCGTGCACCCGCGGGGAGCGCGCCACCTGGTCGATCCGGACAAGCTCGTCGCCGGCACCAAGGCCGTATATGGCAAGAAACGCTACACCGACCTGTATGGCGTTCTCACGCCCATTCCACGGGCGCGCATTCACACCGTCGAGGATCGCGACCGTCTGTGGCTCGGCAACCGCGAGCTCGAGCTGATTCACACCGAGGGCCATGCGCGGCATCACTATTGCATCGTCGACGCGATATCGCGGGGAATATTCACCGGCGACAGCTTCGGCGTGTCTTACCGCGAGCTCGATACGGCGCAGGGCGAGTTCATTTTTCCGACTACTACGCCGGTGCACTTCGATCCTGTGGCCGCGCATGCCTCCATCGACCGCATCCTCGGTTACGAGCCGCGCGCCTGTTTCCTTACGCATTACAGTGAAGTGACCGGTGTCGGCCGGCTTGCCCGTGACCTGCACGAATGCCTGGACGCCTTCGTTGCCATGGCCGGCCGTTTCGCCGGATCGGCTGACCGCCGGCCGCGGCTGCAGGCGGCCATGTTCGATTTTCTGTCCGCCCGCCTCGATGAGCACGGCTTCGAGCGTGATGCCGGCAGGCGCCACGCGTTGCTCGACATGGATATAGCGCTCAATGTGCAGGGTCTCGAGTTCTGGCTGGACAAGCAGGTCGCCGTGCAAAAACAAGCGTAGGGCCATGCAGCGGTTCAAAGCCTATCGCGTGCACGAGGAGGACGAAGGCCGCAGCGTCGCGAGCTTCGAGAAGCTGTCGCTGGACGATCTGAGCGCGGGCGAAGTGGTCATCGCCGCAAGTCACTCGAGCGTCAATTACAAGGACGCCCTGGCCGCTACCGGCAGGGGCAAGATACTGCGTCGCTTTCCGCTCATTCCCGGCATCGACGTTTCGGGAAAGGTGCACAGTTCGGAAGACCGGCGTTATTCGCCCGGCGATGCCGTGCTGGTCACGGGTTGCGGCATCGGCGAGAACAACGACGGCGGCTATGCGGAATATGTTCGCGTGAAAGGCGACTGCGTGATCCCGATCCCGGACGGGCTCGACGAATACGAGGTCATGTGCCTCGGTACGGCGGGCTTCACCGCGGCGCTTGCGATCGAGAAAATGGAGCATAACGGCCAGGTGCCGGAGCAGGGGCCCGTCGTCGTGACAGGCGCCACGGGCGGTGTCGGCAGCTTTGCTGTCGACATGCTCGCCGGGCGGGGCTATGAGGTTGTGGCAGTAACCGGCAAGGCCGATCACACGGATTATCTGCAGCGACTGGGTGCCAGACAAGTGCTCATGCGCGACGCTATCGACCTGGGCTCACGGCCTCTCGAAAAGGCGCGCTGGGCAGGTGCCGTCGATCAGGTCGGCGGCGACATGCTCGCCTGGCTGACCCGTACCACCGGCTGGTGGGGGAACATTGCCAGCATCGGGCTTGCCGGCGGCCATCAGCTCAATACGACCGTGATGCCGTTCATCCTGCGTGGCGTGAGCCTGCTCGGCATCAACTCGATGGCGACGCCTCGCGCGCAGCGCCTCGCCGTCTGGCGACGCCTTGCGGGCGATCTGAAACCGGCGCATCTGGCTACAATCGGCGCTCGCACAATTGCCTTTGACGACCTGCCGGCAGTTTTCGAGGACTACCTGACCGGCGCTGTGGTCGGTCGCACCGTCGTCAGGATCCGCTGACATGCGTACCGAACGCTCATCCGGCCTCCGGGATGCCCTCGAAGCGGAGAGGCCTTTGCAGGTTGTCGGGACCATCAACGCCTATAGCGCCCTGCTCGCCGAACGCGCGGGCTTCCGCGCGATCTATCTGTCCGGCGCCGGTGTGGCGAATGCTTCGTTCGGCTTGCCGGATCTGGGGTTGACCACGCTCGACGATGTCTGCGAGGACGTGCGCCGCATCACCGGCGCCTGCGAG
The DNA here is from genome assembly GCA_013817465.1 of Gammaproteobacteria bacterium. Classification (GTDB taxonomy): domain Bacteria; phylum Pseudomonadota; class Gammaproteobacteria; order Steroidobacterales; family JACDCP01; genus JACDCP01. The sequence goes on from JACDCP010000002.1 coordinate 29,859, forward strand.
CTTTCCCTGCTGGTCGATGCCGACACCGGCTGGGGCGGCGCATTCATGATCGCGCGCACCATTCGCGAGCTGGCGCGCGCGGGCGCAGCCGGCTGCCACATCGAGGATCAGGTGCAGGCCAAGCGCTGCGGGCACCGGCCCGGCAAGTCGCTGGTGCCGGCCGGAGAGATGTGCGATCGCATCAAGGCGGCAGTCGATGGCCGCCACTACCCGGGATTCGTCATCATGGCGCGCACCGATGCGCACGCGGTCGAAGGCCAGGACGCGGCGCTCGAGCGGGCGCAGGCTTACGTGGAAGCCGGCGCCGACATGATTTTTGCGGAGGCGCTGACCACCCTGGCCGAATACCGCCAGTTCACCGCGGGCGTCGACGTGCCGGTGCTCGCCAACATTACGGAGTTCGGCAAGACGCCGCTGTTCACTCTGGACGAGCTGGGAGCCGCCGGCGTGTCGCTGGCGCTTTATCCGCTGTCGGCGTTTCGGGCGATGAGTGCGGCAGCGATCCGGGTCTACGCGGAGCTGCGCAGCGCCGGAACGCAACGGACGCTGCTCGAGGACATGCAGACGCGCGCGGAGCTGTACGAGACGCTCGGCTACGATGCATACGAGCGAAAGCTGGACGAACTGTTCGACAGAGGAAAATGGGGACATTCCTGATTTTTCGGGCAGACCGATCTGTAGAAACAGTTGTTTCGGAAAAATCAGGAATGTCCCCATTTTCATTGCGGTAGAAACCGGCCCTGCGGGAGAGGACGATGAGCGAGAAGAAGACGGGCGGCCTCGCCGGCGTGACAGCCGGCGAAACGGCGATCTGCACGGTCGGCAAGGAGGGCGCCGGCCTGACTTATCGCGGATACGATATCGGCGATCTCGCCGAACAGGGCAGCTTCGAGGAGATCGCGCACCTTCTGCACTATGGCGAGCTGCCGACGCGCGACGAGCTCGATGCGTACAGGCAGCGCCTGAAAGGTATGCGCGGGCTGCCGGAGGTGCTCACCGACACCCTGGAGCGCATCCCGGCGAGCACGCACCCGATGGATGTGTTGCGTACCGGCTGTTCCCTGCTCGGCAATGTCGAGCCCGAAGGCGATTTCTCACGCGAGCGCGACGTGGCGGACCGTCTGCTCGCGGTGTTCCCGTCCATGCTGCTTTACTGGCACCGTTATCACACCGATGATATCCGCATTGGCGTCGAGACCGACGACGACACCATCGCCGGGCACTTTCTGCGCCTGCTGCACGGGAAAAGGCCGAGCGAGCTGCATCGGCGCACCCTCGACACGTCGCTGATCCTGTACGCCGAGCACGAATTCAACGCGTCGACTTTCACCGCCCGGGTCATCACGGCAACGCTTTCGGATTTCCATTCGGCGATCACCGGCGCGATCGGCGCGTTGCGCGGCCCGCTGCACGGCGGCGCAAACGAGGCCGCAATGGCGCTCATCGAGCGCTTCAGCTCGCCGGAGGAGGCGCGCAAGGGCACCCACGAGGCGCTGGCGAAAAAAGCGAAAATCATGGGTTTCGGCCACCGCGTATACACGACTTCGGATCCGCGCAACGCCTACAACAAGAAAATGTCCAGGCGGCTGGCGGAGGAAACCGGCGACGAACGCCTGTATGCGGTCAGCGAAGCCATCGAATCGGTCATGTGGGAGGAGAAGAAGCTGTTTGCGAATGCCGATTTCTATTCCGCGAGCGCCTACCATTTCATGGGCATTCCGACTTATCTCTTCACGCCGATTTTCGTCTGTTCGCGCATCACCGGCTGGGCGGCGCACGTCATGGAGCAGCGCGCGAACAACCGTCTGATCCGGCCTGCCGCCGATTACACCGGCCCGGCGCTGCGCCCCTGGGTGCCGCTGGATAAGCGGACCTGACGCATGGCCAAAAAAAAGCCGGCAAGGGCCTGGACCAGGAAAGGCGATATCCGCTCGGCAAAGCGTCCCGAGCCGGACAAGGCGCTGGCCGATATCGCCGATTACGTCACGGCGTATTACATCAACAGTGACGCGGCGTACGAGACTGCCCGCCATTGCCTCATGGATACGCTGGCCTGCGGCTTTCAGGCGCTTGCGTACCCGGCCTGCACCAGGCTGCTGGGACCGGTCGTGCCGGGTGCCACATTACCCGGCGGCGCGCGCGTGCCGGGAACAGCCTACGAGCTCGAACCCGTGCAGGCGGCCTTCAATATCGGCACGCTGGTGCGCTGGCTGGATTTCAACGACACCTGGCTCGCTGCCGAATGGGGCCATCCGTCCGACAATCTCGGCGCCATTCTGGCCGTCGCCGACTACCTGAGCCGCCGGCGCACTGCAGAGGGTGACGAACCGCTGAAAGCGCGTGACCTCCTGACGGCCATGATCAAGGCGCACGAAATCCAGGGCGTTCTCGCACTCGAGAACAGTTTCAACCGCGTCGGCCTCGATCATGTGCTGCTGGTGCGCGTCGCTTCGACGGCAGTGGCCACGCATATGTTCGGCGGCTCGCGCGAGCAGATCGTCAACGCCATCTCGAACGCATGGATCGACGGCGGCGCGCTGCGCACCTATCGGCACGCGCCGAACGCCGGCTCGCGCAAGAGCTGGGCGGCCGGCGATGCGACCAGCCGCGCAGTCCGCCTGGCGCTGATCAGCCTGACCGGGGAGATGGGCTATCCGTCCGCGCTGAGCGCAAAGACCTGGGGCTTCTATGATGTGCTGTTCAAGGGCAAGCCGTTCAGTTTTCCCCAGGGCTACGGCAGCTATGTCATGGAAAACGTGCTGTTCAAGATTTCCTATCCGGCCGAGTTTCACGCCCAGACGGCCGTCGAGGCCGCCATGGCGCTGCACGATAGTGTTCGCGAGCGCATCGACGACATCCGCGAAGTGATCATCGAAACGCAGGAGCCGGGCGTACGCATCATCGACAAGACCGGTCCGCTCGCCAATCCGGCCGACCGCGATCACTGCATACAATACATGGTAGCCGTCCCGCTGATCTTCGGCCGCCTGACCGCGGAGAATTACGAGGATGCGATCGCGGCGGATCCGCGCATCGATACGCTGCGGGCGAAAATGACCGTCAAGGAGAATAGTGCATTCACCCGCGACTACTACGATGCCGGGAAGCGCTACATAGGCAATGCCCTGCAGGTATTCTTTGCGGACGGCTCATCGACAGAGCGCGTCGCGGTGGACTTTCCGATCGGTCATCGCAAGCGCCGCGCTGAAGGCATTCCGGTGCTCGTGAAAAAGTTCGAGGCGAGCATCGCAGGCAAGCTCAAGGACCGACAGTGCACGGCACTCATGGAAGTGTTCGCCGATCAGGAACGTCTCGAGGCCATGCCCGTCCACGAGCTGATGGCGATGCTGGTAACGCCAGCATGACTTGCGGAATGTTTCGTTGATTCGTCGCACCGGCGAAAGCCGGTGTCCAGGTTCTTGAATAAACGGGGGCACTCCGATTTTGAGGGCGCCCGGAGGGAAACAGCGATCCGCGGAACAGAGTCAGACCCCATTTATTCTTCTTCTTCCATGCAACTGGTCGAAGGCGCTGCGGCGCTCGGCGTGCAGCTCGACGAACCCCGGGTGCAGCGGCTGCTCGCTTATGTCGATACGCTCGTAACATGGAACAGGGCCTGGAACCTGACCGCCATCCGCGACCCGCAGGACATGCTGCCGCGCCATTTGCTCGACAGTCTGTCGGTGGCATCTTATCTGGCCGGCGAGTCTGTCGTGGACGTGGGCACGGGCGCCGGACTCCCGGGCATTCCGCTGGCCATCGCCGATCCGGCGCGCCGGTTCATGCTGATCGACGCCAATGGCAAGAAAGTCCGCTTCGTCACTCATGTGATCGGGCGGCTCGGCGTAGGCAATGCGGCGGTCGAGCAGATCCGCATCGAGCACTATCGCCCGGAGCAGGGCTTTGATACGGTGCTGTGCAGGGCTTTTTCCACGCTCGCGAATCTGTTGCAGTCAGCCGGCCACCTCTGCGCCCCGGGCGGCCGCGTCATCGCCATGAAGGGCATGCGGCCGCAGGCAGAAATCGACGCGCTGCCCGATGGCTGGCGGCTGGTCGCCGTAAGCCGCGTCCAGGTGCCGGGGATCGATCGGGAGCGCCATATCGTGGAGATCGCGCGCCTGACAGGTCGTTAAAGAACCCGGTTTTCAGCGGCCTGTTGCCTGCTCGAGAGGAACTGAGATGGGCTCCCGAATCATCGCGGTGGCGAACCAGAAAGGGGGTGTCGGCAAGACCACCACCTGCGTCAATCTGGCTGCCTCTCTTTCCGCCACGCGCCGTCGCGTGTTGCTCGTCGACATGGATCCGCAGGGCAACGCGACCATGGGCTGCGGCGTGGACAAGCATGCGCTCGAACATTCCGCCTGCAATGTCATCCTCGGCGAAACCGGCGCGGGCAACGCCATCGTCCCGGTCGAGCAGGGCGGCTTCTGGCTGCTGCCTGGAAACGACGATCTGACCGCGGCGGAAGTGCAGCTCGTCAATGAGATCGGCCGGGAGATGCGCCTGCGCAAGGCGCTGGAAAGCGTGCGGCGGGGCTATGACTACGTGATCATCGACTGTCCGCCGTCGATCAACATGCTGACCATCAACGCGCTCACGGCTGCCGACGGCGTGTTGATACCGATGCAGTGCGAGTATTACGCGCTGGAGGGGCTTTCGTCGCTCAAGAATACCGTGGACAAGATCCGCGAGACCGTCAACCCCCGGCTGGAGATCGAGGGCCTGCTGCGCACCATGTACGACCCGCGCAACAACCTGTCGAACGAAGTATCCGCACAGCTCATCCTGCACTTTCGCGACAAAGTGTTTCGCACGGTCATTCCGCGCAACGTGCGCCTCGCCGAGGCGCCGAGCTTTGGCGTGCCGGTGCTGTTGCACGATCGCAATTCGCGCGGCGCGCTCGCCTATCTGGCGCTCGCCGGTGAAATGATCCGCCGCGATGAGGTGGTGGATGCTTTCGTCAATGACAGCGGTAACGGGGCGACCGATGCGGAGGCGGTTTCAACCGGCCAGGAGCACGCACTGGAATCATGAGCAAGACCCTGCCCTGCTACAATCGCCGGCGTACCACCGGCGGGGCGAGCGCATAAGCATGTCAGTCAAGCGAAAAGGTCTCGGGCGCGGCCTCGACGCGCTGCTCGGGCCCACCGCCCAGGAAGCGCCGGCGGATATTCTGCGCAACCTGCCTGTCGATCTGCTGCAGCGCGCGCGCTACCAGCCGCGCCAGGATATGCGTCCCGAGAGCCTCAAGGATCTCGCCGATTCGATTCGAGCCCAGGGTGTGGTGCAACCGATCGTCGTGCGCCCTCTCGGCGTGAGCCACGATGCCGCAGGCGCATCGCGATACGAGATCATTGCCGGCGAACGGCGCTGGCGCGCGGCGCAGATGGCAGGCCTGACCGACATTCCGGCCGTGATCCGGGATGTCCCCGACAAGTCGGCCGTCGCGATGGCGCTCATCGAGAACATCCAGCGCGAAAATCTGAACCCGCTCGAGGAAGCACGGGCCCTCGATCGCCTCATCAACGAGTTCGACATGACCCACCAGCAGGCGGCGGAAGCCGTCGGGCGCTCGCGCGCAGCGGTCAGCAATCTGCTGCGCCTGCTCGACCTCGGCGACGAGGTGAAGGCGATGGTCGAAGCGCGCGAGCTCGAGATGGGCCATGCTCGCGCCCTGCTCGGATTGCCGACGCGCAAGCAGCAGCTCGAGGTCGGCAAGCTGGTGGCGAAGAAGGGACTGTCGGTGCGCGAGACCGAGCAGCTCGTCAAACGACTGCTGCGCAGCGGCGAGGAGGCGAAGCCCCATGCGGCCGCGGACGCTGTCGATCCCGACGTCCGCCGTCTCGAAACCGAGTTGTCGGAAAAACTGGGCACGCAGGTCAGCCTGAAGCATACGACCCGCGGCAAGGGTAAGCTCGTCGTGCCCTACAACAGCCTCGACGAGCTGGACGGCATCCTCGCCCATATCAGGTAGGTCTCACCAGCGAGATTTTCCACGCTGCGGGAAGCGACCGCGACGGCCAAGGTGTTTTCCGACAGTTCGCCCTGGCTAGGAAGCTGGGCGGGTACTGGGGCTTCGGTAAATCGGTAAGTGAACAAGCCGACCGATCTACTGAGGAGAGAACAACCCGATGACCGCAAAAGAGGTATCGAGCACAACCTCTCGGTGCTGCAATTGGCCGAAAGAACTCGGCGTTCTCAGAGAATACTAGAAACCTGATAGGGGAGTCCGAACCTAAACATTCAGCGGTTTGCGCGATGGCTTTCTCGCTTGTCAGGCTCTTGAAATAATCGAGATATATATAATTATATATCATATCAAATTGCTTATATAGTAGCGCAGATCAGTTCGCTGCCGATCGCTCTTTCTCATCGATATATTTCTATGTATCATCTAACCTGTTTGATTTAGAATGCCAGATCATGCGTTACGCGACCGACTATATTGCCACAAGGCTCAGGAATGCCCGGGACGCCAAGGGGCTGAGCCAGCGCGCGCTGAGCGAGCTTGCGGGCGTCCCGCAGGGCCATATCTCAAAGATCGAGAACGGGGTTGTCGACCTGCGCGTCTCCAGCCTGGTCGAGCTCGCCCGCGTGCTTGATCTCGAACTTATGCTCGTGCCGCGTAAGAGCCTTCCGGCCGTGAGTGCCATCACGCGCAGCACCGAAGGGATGCCGCGCCGGCTTGGTGACACCGCCGCCACGCGCAAGGAACTCAACCGTTTGCAGAACAACCTTGGCAAGGTCCTGCATAAATATCCGGCCAACATTGAGCTGGCGCAGTCTCAGCGCTTTGTGCGCGATCTGAAGAATTTCCGGTTCAGCGCGATAGACCTCGACAAGCTGCGTGATGCGAACAGGGCCGTTGACATGTTCATAGAAACTGAAGATGCCGAGGGTCTCCACCGCACGCTGATTGAAGTCAAGAACATGCGCAACGCCGCCGCACACAGCACGGCCGCCTCCATGCCCGAAGATGCCGTGCGCCCGGCTTACTCCTTGGAGGAGGACGGCCATGGCGACTAATGTCTCGGTCCTCAATGTCCTGCTCTATGGCAAGTCGGTCGGCACTCTGACGCGCGTTGAAGGCGACCGCACGCTGTTCGCCTTTAATGAGGACTATTTTGCCGATGAGAACCGGCCAACGCTGAGCCTTGGCTTCAAGGACAATCTCGGCAACTTGATGACAGAGTTCAATCCTGTCCAGACGCGCGTCATGCCGTTCTTCTCCAACCTGCTGCCGGAAGGGCGCCTGCGCACCTATCTCGCGGAGCGCGCGGGCGTCAATCCTGAGCGTGAATTCTTCCTGCTCTGGGTGCTTGGCAAGGACCTGCCTGGCGCGGTCACGATTGAATCCGCCGACCGCGAGGCGTGGCCACCCGACGTCAATGAAGCGCCCGAAAGCGTCCAAGAAGACGTGCGCGAGAACGCGCTGCGCTTTTCGCTTGCCGGTGTACAGCTCAAGTTTTCTGCGGTTGAGGATGCCCGCAAGGGACTCACCATTCCCGCCAAGGGGATCGGCGGGTCGTGGATCGTCAAACTGCCCTCGCGCGAGTTTGAAGGCGTGCCCGAGAATGAATATTCGATGATGATGCTCGCGCGTCTCGCTGGCATGGACGTGCCCGCGATCAGGCTTGTCGATGTCGATGCCATTGGAAACCTTCCCAAAGGCGTTGAAACGCTCAAGGGGCAGGCGCTTGCGATCGAGCGCTTTGACCGGTTCGCCGACGGGACGCCGGTGCATATCGAGGATTTCGCGCAAATCTTCCGCGTCTATCAGGCCGACAAGTACGGCAAGGCGAGCGCGATGAACATCGCCACTATCATCGGTGCGGAAGGTGGGGGCGAGGATATCGGCGAGTTCATCCGCCGCCTGACTTTCAATACGCTCATCGGCAATGCCGACATGCACCTCAAGAACTGGTCGATGATCTATCCGGACAGGCGCAATGCCGCGCTTGCGCCTGCCTATGATTTTGTTTCGACGATCCTCTATATACCGGATGAATCGGCGGCCCTGAAAGTCAGCCGTTCAAAGCGCTTTGATGAGTTCTCGGAAGATGAGCTCGCGCACATGGCCGCGCGGGCACGCTTGCCCGAGAAGATCGTGCTCGATGCCGCCCGTGAAACGGCCGCGCTCTTTCACGAGCACTGGCAAGCGGAGAAGAAAAACCTGCCACTGTCAGCGGCAGTCATCGATGCCGTTGAGGCTCACGTCAAGACGATCCCGCTGGGCAAGGCGGCCAGGGCGGCGTAAAGAGTTGCTTCGTTTGGGGCGGGGCGACCGAGTTCGCGGTATTTTCCTACGAGGAAGCGGCCGCGCTTACTTCAAGAGCGCTAATGCATCGAGCGGTGGCGGTGCAGCGGATCGAGCTGTACAGATCGAAGGCGTTCCCTGGTCACGTGTGTCGGAGTCTGACGGACGCATCAGATTTTGATCTCCTGTCGATCTTCAGATTCCTGCTTCGACTAATGGACAGCTACTTTCAATTAACCCGTTCGACAGAGGAGATTGACAATGAAAGTCATGGTGTTCGTGAAGGCGACCAAGGGCTCCGAAGGCGGCGAAATGCCCAATCAGGAACTGATCACGGAAATGATGGCCTTCAACGAGCAACTGGAGAAGGCCGGCATCATGCTCGGCGGAGACGGTCTGAAGCCCAGCTTGGAAGGCGTGCGCGTGCACTTCTCCGGCAAGAACCGCACCGTCACCGACGGTCCCTTCGCGGAAACCAAGGAACTGGTGGCGGGCTATTGGCTCTGGGAGGTCCAGTCGATGCAGGAAGCCATCGACTGGGTCAAACGCTGCCCGAATCCGATGAACGAGGAATCCGACATCGAGATACGGCCAGTGTTCGAGCCCGACGACTTCGGCGAAGCGTTTACGCCGGAGCTGCAGGAGGACTGGAAGCGCATTCAGGCTGAGAGCGAGAAACTCGCAACGAAATAGCCACGTTGCGCCCGGCGATGGACTCGGCTTGTCTGCTGCTGGCGGCGCGCATATGGATGCTCAGGAATTGCCGGCGATCAGCCCCGCCGTACATACGCTCGAGGTCGACCAGCTCCACGTCCGTGCGCTGCGCCACGGCCGTGACGAGCTCCGGGGCGAAGTCGGCTCGGAGGACGAGCAGCTTTGCTTCCTTCGCACGACGGCCGAGCGCCGTTCGCGCGCGCCTCGAGACGGAGCAGATGTCGTTTCGAGATTTGTTCGCCGGCCTTCGCTTCGCCGATCGATAGGATGGTGCGCTCGGACGCCGTCTCGGCGTCGGCCGCGGCGATGACGACGTCGAGCTCCGTTTCGGAGTCGTCCGCCGACGACCGTCGTCGGACGGACGTGGCCGGAAGTCCCGCCGAGCGTCGCCGGATCGGCGATATGCATGGTCCAGTAGCGTGCCATCGCTTCGACGCACGGCCCGAACACTTGCGACTCAAAGGGGGCTTTGATGCGACGCCATATTCGCATGGTGTCCGCGTCGTGCCGCGAGAGGCGAGCGCCGTGACGCCGGATCACGGCGTAGTGAAAGCGGATCAGCGGATCGGCCGGATGATACGTCGGTCGATTCTCGCGAATCGGGTCCTGAACCCGCTCGATGAGCTCGGCCGACATGAGCGCGTCGACGATCTTATTGAACGAAGTGGCGGAGCGTTTCTTGTCCCGAATCTCATCAGCGCCGTCAGATTACTCGATGCCAGGGCGCAGCCAGAATCCTCTCTTCTCCAGCATGCAGAAGCAGCCCCGAGGAACCGGTCGCTGAACTCATAGCGTAACGCCTTGAGCCCCCGCGAGTCCGAAAGCCCCGGTTGCTGCCCCGCTTTGACTTCAACGGCGATCAGTCCGCGGGAATGCTCGATGACGAAATCCACCTCGAGATCGGTCGTCGTGCGCCAGTAGAGGATCTCCGGCCGCAGCACCTGGGCATGGCGCCAGGCGAGCAGATCGAGCAGCACCAGATCCTCGAGGTGAAAACCGGTGGGCTCGGCGTTACCTGAGAGGCGGAGGCCCAGGCCCGGATCGCTCCAGTACAGCTTCGGTGTCTTGATGAGCCGCTTGGTCCGGCTAACCGCATAGCTTTCCAGCCGCACGAGCTGGTAAGAGGTCTCGAGGAGATTCAGTTAACTCTGCACGGTGGGACGTGGAATCCGAGTATCGCGGCCCAGCTCGGCCTGGTTGACGAGGCCGCCGAGGCGCAGGCAAGCCGCCCGCATCAGGCGCCGGAAGTCGAGCAGGTTTTCGATCAAGGCGAGGTCCTGCAGGTCGCGTTCCAGGTACGTCTGCAGGTAGCCGTCGAACCAGACCGCGCGGGCTTCATCCGAATCGACCTCGATGGCCGGTGTCGGATAGCCGCCCCGTCGGGCGTCGGCGCGCCAGTCGGCCGACGAGCTCGTACCAGTCGTTGACCGGGCAGCCGATCAGCTCGCTCCAGAGGCCGACCCGTCCCAGTCCCAGCCACTCGCGCCGCGTGAGCGGCCACAGCGTGAGGTAAGTGGCACGGCCGGCCAGCGTCTCGGGAGGATCCTTTTCATCAGCAGGAGATTGGCCGAGCCAGTGAGGACTAAACGTCCGGGCTTTCGTGGACGGTCGGAATCCACGGCGCGTTTTATTGAGCGCTTCTTCCTAGCTCCACCGTCAGCGCCATCCGAGAGCAGATTCCATAGCCTGATGACGGCGTTTAGGCCCCTCGCCTGGATAAGTCAATCCGCAGAGGCTCAGCGCGGCCGGTTGAACGCTCCTGCACCGGCCCCTATAATGCGCAGGCTGATCCGGGCCCGGGCTACGGGTCGAACGGCCGCATCTCAAAGGATCCCGCGAAGATGGCCACCGTCGCCGCGCAAGCGGCGTGAAGTGTGGCCTTTTTATTGCCTGCTGAGGGCCGGTCTCTGGTTGCCGAGGACTACGAGAGCGCGCGACGGGTGGGCTTGGTGATCGTGCTGGGCCAGCTCGGCGTCACGCTCCTTGCCGGAGTTTTGTTTCTGCTGGCATCGGGCTTCCGGGCCGGCTATTCAGCTTTCTTCGGTGGGGCCATCGGGACGCTCGCCAGCCTGTATATGGCGGTGAGCTTTTTCCGGGCCGGCGCGGGTGCGGATCCCCAGCGGATTTTGCGGGGAGTCTACACGGGAGAGTTCGTGAAGCTGATGATGACGGCAGCGCTGTTCGTCATCGTGATCGTGCTTTTTGAGGTGGCGTTCCTGCCCTTGTTCGTCGCTTATCTGGCGACGTTCGTCGTTTACTGGCTGGCATTGCTGAAGGCGATGCCGCGGAACTGATCGAGAATCATGAGCGCAGAAGGCCCCGAAAACAGCACCGGCTATATCGTCCACCACCTGACCAACCTGCACGTGGGCGAAGGATTCTGGACGCTGCACCTCGACAGCATCCTGTTCTCGGTCGGCCTCGGCACGCTGTTCTGCACGCTTTTTTACCTGGGCGCGCGCAAGGCGACCACCGGTGTGCCGGGCCGGCTGCAGAATTTCGTCGAGCTCATGGTCGACTTC
>JACDCP010000054.1 GCA_013817465.1 Gammaproteobacteria bacterium
GCCATACCTCCAAAAGAGGTGCCGGCGCCCGGCACCTGACGTAGAGCCGTATCATGGATCGCGATCAGGCCGTCAAACTCGTTCAGGATCTGCTGAAGCGTCTCGTCGACAAGCAGGGTTCCGACCTCTTCATTACGGCCGGCTTTCCGCCGGCATTCAAAGTGGACGGCGCAATTACGCCGGCTATGGATCAGCCGTTGACCTCGCCGCAGAGCGCTCTCATGGTCCGCGCGCTGATGAACGACAAGCAGACTCGCGAATTCGACTCCACCAAGGAGTGCAACTTCGCGATCATGCCCGCGCATATAGGCCGCTTTCGGGTCAGCGCATTCGTGCAGCAGGGTCAGGTCGGCGCCGTGCTGCGCAGGATCATTACCAAAATTCCGACTTTCAGGGAGCTCGACCTGCCGGCGATCCTCGAAGAGATCTCCATGACCAAGCGCGGCCTGTGCATCGTCGTCGGCGGCACGGGCTCAGGTAAATCGACCACGCTGGCCGCAATGATCGGCCATCGAAATGAGCATTCGCGCGGCCACATCATCAGCATCGAGGACCCCGTCGAATACGTGCATCCGCACCGGGGTTGCGTGGTGACCCAGCGCGAGGTGGGTGTCGATACCGAAACCTGGCACGCGGCGCTCAAGAACACACTGCGTCAGGCGCCGGACGTCATCATGATCGGTGAGATCCGCGACCGGGAAACCATGCAGTACGGCATCCAGTTTGCCGAAACGGGCCACCTGTGCGTGGCGACGCTGCATGCGAACAACGCCAACCAGGCGCTGGACCGCATCATCAATTTCTTCCCGGAGGAGCGCCGCCACCAGCTCCTCATGGACTTGTCGCTGAATATCCGCGCGCTGATCTCGCAGCGCCTGATCCCGCGCGAAACCGGTGTCGGGCGCGTCGCGGCGATGGAGATCATGCTCAAGTCGCCGCTCATCGAGGATCTGATTTACAAGGGCGAGGTTGCCAGAATCAAGGAGGTCATGGCCAAGTCGAACCGCCTCGGTATGAAGACTTTCGACCAGGCGCTGTTCGACCTGTACGAGGACGGCATGATCGCCTATGACGAGGCGTTACGGAACGCCGATTCGAAGAACGAGATCCGGCTGCGCATCAAGCTGGAGAGCAAGCGGGATTTCCGCGAGCAGGAGGAGGGCCGGAAAACCTTGACGATCCTCGAGGACGGCGAAAGCCGGGTCTTTTAAATGAATACGAAGCCATTGTTCAAGCTCATGGTGGACAAGAAGGCTTCCGACCTCTTTTTCACCTCCTATGCCCCGGTCAAGATCAAGATCGACGGCCGCATCCATCCCGTCAACAACACCATTCTGACGCCGAAGATGGTCAAGCAGGCCGCGATCGGGCTCATGAACGAGGAGCAGCTCGAAGCGTTCTCGCGCGAACTCGAGCTCGACTTTGCGGTTTCCGAGCCCGGCCTCGGACGGTTCCGCGTGGCAGTGTTCCACCAGCGCGGCAATGTCGCGATGGTGCTGCGATATATCACTGCCGAGATGCCCGTGCTGGACGAACTCGGCATGCCGGAAGTCCTCAAAGAGCTCGTCATGCTGAAGCGTGGCATGCTTCTCATGGTGGGCGCGAGCGGCAACGGCAAATCGACTACGCTGGCTGGCATGATCAATCACCGCAACGAGAATTCCTCTGATCATATTCTCATGATCGAGGATCCGATCGAGTTCCTGCACCCCAACAAGAAATCCATAATCAACCAGCGCGAGGTGGGGCTCGACACGAAGTCGTACACGCGGGCCCTCAAAAGCGCTATGCGCGCTGCGCCGGATGTCATCCTGATCGGTGAAATCCGCGACCGCGAGACCATGGAGGCGACCATTGCGCTCGCTGGCACCGGCCATCTCGCCATCGCAACGCTGCACTCGAATAACGCCCCGGAGACGCTGGATCGCATCATCAATATGTTTCCGCTGGAGCAGCACAAACAGATCCTCATGGATATGTCGCAGTATCTGCGTGCCGTCATCTCTCAGCGGCTCGTCATCGGCAAGGACGGCAAACGCGTGGCGGCGGTGGAAGTCATGCTCAACACGCCGCACATCTCCGAGCTGATCCTCAAGGGCGATATCAGCGGGGTCAAGGAAGCCGTGAGAGACACGAACGAGCAGGGCATGCAGGACTTCGACCGCTCGCTGCACAAGCTCTATCTGGATGGTCGCATCTCGCTCGAACAGGCCCTGGCGAACGCGGACTCGCGCGCCAATCTCGAGGCCCGCATCAACTTCGGTTAGATGGCAGGAGCAAGCGAAAGGACCGAAGAGCGGCTGGCGAAAGTGCCGACCGTCGGCTGAATGCCGGACCGAATGGGTACGGGGAGCGCGGCGCCTGACATCCGGCGCATGCGTAGCGCACGGCATTGCGCGGCGCCACTCGCCGATCATCTGCACGAACGGCTGGCCGCATCGGCATGACACGAAAGCTGCGTTTTCATTCGCACGCCTGCCTCAGCGTCGAGGGGGAGCGGGCTGTACTCCTGACCGACCCGTGGCTGTTCGGCGAGGTGTTCCATGGCTCCTTGGCACTGAGGCCGGTGCCCGATCTCGAGACGCTCGACCTCGGAAATGGGGGGCATATCTGGGTCTCGCACGCGCATCCGGACCATCTGCACGTGCCGTCTTTGCGCCTGATACGGGACCGTTGCACAGGGCCTCTGACCATTTATTACCAACGCACGTCGGACCGCGCCGTGCGCAACGCTCTGGTAGAGCAGGGCTTCAAGGTCGTCGAGCTGACGCCCCGGCGCGAAACGCCGGTCGCCGACGATGTTTCACTGACCGTGTTTCCGACTCGGGGCGACAGTGCTGTTGTCATCCGCCTCGGCGATCGAATCATCGTAAATCAAAACGACTGCAGCCTCGCCCGGGGCGAGGTCGAGGCCTTGCGGCGGATGTTTCCGCGCATTGACGCATGGTTCTTCCAGTTCTCTCTCGGCGGCTACTATGCGAACGCCAACGATCATGCCGGGCTCGAATCAGCCCGACGGCTTCACCTCGGGCTGGTGGCGCACTGCTACGCAGCCTTGCGGCCACGCATATTCGTCCCGTTCGCGAGTTTTTTTTCCTATTGCAAGCAGGGTGACGCGTTCCTCAACGACTGGACACTCACACCGGCGCAACTCGTAGCGGCCCAGCCTGATCTCCCTACCCAGGTGCTCCGGCCGGGCGACGAGCTGCTGTGGCAGGACTGGGAGCAGCGCAACGCATCCAACGTCGCCTGGTGGGAAAACACTCTGCGGGAGCCGGTCATCATCAAGCCCCACGCCGCTGTCCCGGATTCAGCCGTTCTCGCGGCCGCCCGCGCCCTTGTCGAGAACATGCGCGCCCGCGTACTGGGCCGTTTCGGTCCCGGGGAAACGCAGCTCGAGATCCGCGAGACCGGCCGTGCCCTTGCGCTGGACTTCCGCCGGGGCCGGGTGGAGCTGCTGGAGCAGGGCGATCCGCAGAAACTCGTGATCTCGGCCCCGGCCGAGGAGCTGCTCTTCTTCCTCAAGTCGCCCCGCGGCGGGGATATAGCCTTCGGCAGTTGCTTCGATGTGCTGGATTTGTTCCGCTGGCGGCGGCTGCGGAGATTTCGGAGTTGCCGCAGCGTAGCGGAGGCGGCCAGACGCCGGATCTGGAAACTCGACCGGCAATTGCTGGGCGCGCGTCTCAGAAGTCTTCGCCAGCGACTGAGACTGGATCGTTTGTTGCCGGACTGATCGGGATATGTTCAGTGGTATAAGAAACCTGATGCGGCTCATGTCGCCACGCGAACGACGGCAGCTGCTGTGGTTGATAGCAGCAATCTTCCTGATGGCGGCACTCCAGACCATCACCATTGCGTCGATCATGCCCTTCATGGCAGTGGTGACGCATCCTGAGATTGTTCAGACCAATCGGTATTTCCAGGACGCGTACGTGCTGGTCGGAAGTCCGGAGATTCAGCGGTTTCTTTTTCTGCTCGGTCTGTTGATCCTGGTTTCCCTGCTGATCAGCAACCTGATTTCGGTGCTCGTCACGTGGTTGATGCTGCGCTTCAGTCATATGGTCGGATTCCGCTTTTCGCGCCGCTTGCTGAGCGATTACCTGCATCGGCCTTACAAGTTTTTTCTCGGTCGCAACAGCGCAGAACTCAGCAAGAACATTCTCTCCGAGACCGATCGGGCTACGCGAGGCGTCCTGTTGCCGATGCTGCAGGTGGTGGCTCGCGGCGTCTCGATCGCCTTCATCGTCGGTCTTCTCATCGTCGTGGATCCACTGATCGCCATGAGCGTGGGAACTGTGCTGGGCGTGGCTTATCTGGCGATTTACATATCGGTCAGGCGCAGGGCCTTTCGACTCGGCAGACTCGTGACCGAGGCCAGTCGCAAAAGATTCAAGATCACGACCGAAGCCTTTGGCGTCGTCAAGTATCTCAAGCTATCGGGTATGGAAGACCGATTCACGGAGCGTTTTTCCCAGCCGTCACGCCAGTTCGCCAAATGTCACGCTTCGAGCCGGGCCATGGCGCAGTTGCCGAAGTTTCTGCTGGAAGTCATCGCGTTCGGGGGAATACTGGTGATCGTGCTCTACGTGATCAGCGCCCGGGGCGCCGTGGATGAGGCTTTGTCCCTGCTTGGCCTGTACGCGTTTGCCGGTTATCGGCTGTTGCCGCAGTTGCAGCAGGTATTCGACGTTGCCACGAATCTCCGATTCAACATGCCGGCGCTGGAAATATTACTGGCGGACTTCGATCGAGCCGAGAACGATCTGCATCGTGAAACTGTATCGATCGCTACAGAACCGGTGACAGTGAAGACATCGCTGGAGCTGAAGCATGTCACATATGCCTATCCCAACGCGGAGACGCCGACCATCGAGAATCTGGATATTACGATTCCTGTGGGAAGCACGGTCGGTCTGGCGGGGGCAACCGGAGCCGGCAAAACGACCGTCGTCGATATCATCCTGGGTCTGCTGAGCCCGGACATCGGAGAATTCCTGATCGACGGTAAATCCCTCGCCCCGTCAAGCATCAGGGCGTGGCAGCGCAATCTGGGTTACGTGCCGCAGCACGTCCACCTGTCCGATGAATCCATTCGCAGCAATATCGCCTTCGGGCTGGCGGATGACGAAATCGACCAGAAAATGGTGGAACGGGCGGCCAGGATCGCGCAGATTTATGATTTCGTCACGCGAGATTTGCCGGAAGGTTTTGCGACAGTCATCGGCGAACGAGGCGTCCGGTTGAGCGGAGGTGAGCAGCAGAGAATCGGCATCGCGCGCGCTTTATACCGCGTGCCGCGTGTGCTGGTACTCGACGAAGCAACCGGCGCGCTCGATGCCATCACCGAAAGGGCAGTCCTGCGTGATATCGCGGCCCTCCAACCCAGAATGACTGTCATTATGATCACGCATCGGCTGAGCAGCTTGAGCGCGTGTGATTATATCTATCTGCTGGAACATGGAAAGATGACGGCCAGCGGCTCCTTCGCTGACCTCGTCGAGGCGAGTCCGCGGTTCGCCGACATGGCTCAGACGGTCTCGAAATAACCCGGCAGCATTGCGTCTCAGTGTTGAATCGCTGAGGCACGTTTTCGGACTGGCCGCAGCAGACGTCGCATCGCACGGCTCATGGCGATTGCAGGTCGCCGCATGCAGGAGCGAGGAATTTCCTGCCGCGCATATTTCTGTGACGAATTTGCTCTCATCAGGCCCGGTGGAATGGTTGCTGACAGCAGTCGGGAAATCGAGCTCGACAGCATCGTCGCGAGTTCCGGATGACCCAGGCGCTCCGCAAGTCCTATCAGGGCGGCCCCCTCTCGTTTGACATAGCCAACGATCCATTGGTTATCGCCGTAGTAAAGCGGTCCGAGATCGTGGCATAACTCCAGCGTGTCCGCGAGATCCATGGCCACGAGCTGCCGGTCCTGAGGCGTCAGGGTATCGATATGCTCGAACGTGGCAAGACGAGCCGTCGGAGTCTCCCGCAGCAGCGCCCAGAATCGATGCACATGTGCCTCCACCTCCTGGCCGACGGCATTTTCGAGCAACTTGCGCCGCCCGGCCGTTCTGCATCTTTGGCGACCGTCACCGAAGTCGCCGGCTGTATAGACGTTATGCAGGCAGGCTGCCGCTACAAGGTCGCTCGAGAACCCCAATTGAGCGACGATACTCGCCACGCCGATGACATGGGCCACGAAAGGCACGCCATCCGCCTGAAAGTGACTGCTGTAAAGGTTCCTGGCCAGGTCGTAGGCACGGCGAACCTGCGCCAGCTCTTCCGTACTGCGATGTTGCCGCTGAAGCTGGTTATAGAGCTGCACGTTTGTTTGCGCGATTATTTCCATGTTGAAACCCCGTTAAGAACCCGGAGGATGACTGTTGGTTTTGCTCAGACCGCGTCTCCAGTGTCGCAGCTGCCCGGCCACCCTGCGGTGGAGCCTGACAGGCAGCGACGGCTTCACAGGAACGATGCGATCTTGCGGTTCATATCCCAGTACACGGCGCGTCTCGGAAAGATCCCAGGGCTTGTCTTCGTTGTCCGAAGTAACGAACAAAGCGGCGAACTGCACGTCCGGAACATGGATCGCTTTTTCAGCCGCCTGACAGAAGTCCCGGGTGCTGAGCCAGCGCCTCTGCGCGTCGTATCCCTTCCCCTGGGGCGAGTTGTCGCCGGGCAGGTTCAATCCGATGCGCAGACAGATGACCGACAGGCCGCACTGGTCGGCATAACTTCGTCCGAGCCGCTCGCCGAATATTTTCGTCACAGCATAGAAATCGATGGGCTTCGGCGTGAAGTCGTGACGAACGAGCACCCGACGATCCGAATATCCCAGAAATGCCCTGCCCGTACTGGCGAATACCACTCGCTTCGCCCGGTTTTCGACTGCTGCGCGGAAGACATTCAGTACCGCGTCCACATTATTCGTTTGCAAGGACTCCCAGGGAGAACTGGGACGCGGATCCGCCGCCAGATGAACGATCACGTCCTGTCCCTGGAAGCATCGCACCCAGGTTTCATCGTAGGTTCCGAGGTCAGCGGTCAGGACACCAACTCCGGCCCGATGATCGAGCAGGGTCAGTTCATGTTGTCCGTCAGACTCGAGGTGTTTGTGAAGCTTCCGGCCCAGGTTCCCGGCCGCTCCGGTGATCAGAATTTTTGCAGGAGACATTTCGCGCCCTGTCAGGTCGGGATGCGCGATCGAAAGTCCGGCAGGCCCGAGACCCCGGGTCTGACGCGAAACAATGCGCCGGCCGTGCCGCCGTAAAGATCCCGGCGATCACCTCCGGCCGTCGTAATGTACAAATCCGCGTAATCGGCACCGCCGAAACTGAGGCTCGTGACCCGCGGCGTCGGCAAGCCGATGCGCCGCTCCTCGGTCCCGTCGGGCCGGTAACGAACCACGCAGCCGCCGTTCATATGGGCGGACCAGACAAATCCGTGGCTGTCCACGGTCAGGCCGTCCGGCGTAGCCCGCGCTGACGCAGGGAGGCGAACGAACACCCGGGGATTTGCGATCATGCCATGCTTTTCGTCGAATTCGTAAGCGTAAATAGTGCGGGTCGACGAGCCGGTCACGTACAGTCGGCTCCGATCCGGCGAAAATCCCATACCGTTCGGGCGACCGATGTCGCGTATGACTGTTGTCACGCGCCCATCGGTGTCGAAACGAAAGACGTGTCCGGTCTTGTGAGATTGCCGTAACCTGAGCAGGCGGCGCAGCTTTCGAGCTGCTCGGGCGCTCATTGTCGCGCTTTGTCTATGGTGTGCCAGAGTGCCACTGTATACGCGGCCGAGCGGATCGACAATACAGTCGTTGAAGCGGAATCCTCGTTGCTTCGGCACGGAAACCGGCATCGCGTGCAGCGCGCCGTTCCTGAACGAAGCGACCGCGCCGTCGCTCATGAACAGGAGCAGACTCCCGTCGCTCTGGATCGTCAAGCCTCCGACCAGATCCGCTTTCAGGACTTCGTAGTAACTATCCGGTCCCGGGTCGTAGCAGAACACGCGGCCCGCCTGGATATCCACCCAATACAGCCTCTCCTCGTCCGGATGCCATACCGGACTCTCTCCCAGCACACACGGGTGATCGACAACTCGCTCCGGACTTGCGTTCATGATGGGACTGCTGTTCGTTCGTGATCACCCGATTTTACAGAATGCGGTGCAAGAAGGCGTCTTTCGACGTGATTGGTTACAATGGCCGCCGCGGTGGGTTAACATCGACATACCAGAATTGATTAATGCATACCGGCCGTCGGTCTATGGCCCGGTCGGTTTGGGTGGAGAGCGCGTCACTGCCGAGCTGTTCATCCCATGAAGCGCGGACACTGATTTATGCTGCCGCAGAAGCAATCCCGGACGGAGAATACGAATCAGATCTTATCGCACGATGAGATCCCTTTCGATCGCATGCGAGAGGCATTCGCGAGAGCGGCAGGCAACGGATTCACGCATCGTCAGTATCTGGTCGCGGGCTATGCCATCGATTTGCAGATCGTTGGGGAACAGCTCGCGGATCAGGTAACCCGGGCCTTCGCGCATCTCGAAGTCGCCGACACGGAATACCCGGCCCTGGCGATCGAAATCTGGGACGAGGAGGCTGCGGGGGTGGCGGGGCACCGCGAGTGGGCGCCGCAGCCTGAAAGCGCACTGATCATGATGAAGGCCTCGGAAGACGGGCGATTTGTCTGCGAGCGAAGACCACTGGGCATCGCCCTCCTGGACAGGTCGGCGCACCGGATCGTTGGATGCACCCGCAGCGCCGGGCAGCGGTATCTCGATGAGCGCGCCCGACCTTTCCACAGGTTATTGTCGACGTGGCTGAACGACCGCGGCATTCAGTTCGTTCATGCAGGTCTCGTTTCTGTGCAGGGACGGGGCATCCTGTTTGGCGGTCATGGCGGCGCCGGTAAGTCCACCTCGTCCATCGCTTGTCTCAGCGGGGGGCATCAGTATCTCGGCGATGATTTCATCGGCCTGGAGCATCTCGACGATGGATCATTCAGAGGCTATGGGTTCTTTGCGACCTGTCTTCTCGAATTGGATCATATGAACCGCTTTGCGGAGTTGTTGCCCTATGCACTTCTCCCGAATCACGCAGGCGAGGACAAGGCGGTGTTCTATCTGAGCGATTTGTTTCCCGACGCGATGCGCCATAAAACGCAGATCGAGGCAATCGCGCTGCCCAGAGTCGTCGACCGGGAAGAAACTTTCATAGAGCGCGCATCGAAAGCGGACGCCCTGCTCGCTCTGGCGCCAACCTCCGTCATGCTGCTTCCCGCGCCCACTGCAGAAGCGTTCCATGTTCTGGCGCAACTGGTAGATTGCATACCGAGCTATCGGCTGCATCTGGGGCGTGATATCGACAGGATTCCCGAGGCCGTTTGCGAACTTGCGGCCGGGCTATAGGCATGGTGCGCCGATCAGGTGCCATGCCAAAGTACGAAGCATAAGAATAACGACGCAGGGGACCGAAAATGTTAAACGCGGAAATCCGGCTGAGCACGAACGAGGAACAGGTTGCCGCCAAAGTCATGGACGGCGATGCCATTCTGATCAATCTGTCGAATGGTCTGTATTACAGGATGGGCGGTGCGGGCGGCTGGATATGGTCCTTGATCGAGAATCAACATTCCGTCGGTGAGATCACCGAAATCCTGTCAAAGCACTTCGCCCTGGCGGCTGACGATGTATTGCCCGATATTCAGCGGATGGCGTCTGAGTTGCTCGGTGAAGAGTTGATCCGGACCATCGATGCAAGAACGGCTGCAAGCGAGGGCGCTCCCTCGACATCGGACCTGCCGGCAAGCTACGAGCCGCCAATCCTGGAAAAGTACAGCGACATGGCGGACATGTTTGCGCTCGATCCGCCGCTGCCCGGATTGGCCAATGTGTCGGCTCAAAAGTTGCCAGATCGATCTGAAGGTTGAATGACTGGCCGAAATCCCCGAGCCCGGGCAAGTCGGAGCAAGGCCTGATCAGCTGCATCGTTCCGGTTTTCAACGGCGAAAGGTTTCTGGGCGAGGCACTGGACAGTATTTTCGCGCAAACCTGGCGGCCCATAGAGGTGATCGTCGTCGACGACGGCTCGACGGACCGGACGAAACAAGTGGTGGCACGATATTCTGAGCGGCTTACCTGTTTCATGCAGCAGAACGCCGGGCCAGGGGCGGCAAGGAATACGGGATTGGATCTTGCCCGCGGCAACTTTATCGCGTTTCTCGACGCCGATGATCTCTGGCATCCCGACAAGCTGGCGCGCCAGATGGCGTGCTTCGAAGCACGGCCTGAGCTCGAGTTGTGTATCACCCATGCCAAAAAGTTCTGGATCCCTGAACTGGATCATGAGCGCAAATCCCTGCGCGGGCATCGATCTTCGCAAGCGCAGCCGGGTTATGTCTGCCAGACGTTGCTCGCGCGTCGCGGCCTGTTCGACAAAATCGGCGTGTTCGATGCTTCGCTGCGTATCGGAGAGGATACGGACTGGTTTTTCCGCGTGCGACACCGCCGCGTGCCGATCGAAGTGATCGCCGAGGTCCTCGCCTTCCGGCGAATGCACGAGCACAACCTGAGCTACAGCATTTACGATGCCCGTGGCACAGAAGATCGGCTCAAGATCGTAGCCGCAGCGTTGCAGCGGCGACGGCGCCACCGGAAAGATCCGAAAATTGAATGAACGATCGAACATCCCGGGCCGGAGCAGGTCAGCGCAAGCGCTGATCAGCTGCATCGTCCCGGTTTTCAACGGTGAGCGGTTCCTGGGGGAGGCGCTGGACAGTATCTTCGCGCAAACCTGGCGACCGATAGAGGTGATCGTCGTGGACGACGGCTCTACGGATCGGACCAAACAGGTGGTGGCACGATATTCCGAACGGCTTACCTGTTTCAGGCAGCAGAACGCAGGGCCAGCGGCAGCCAGGAATAAGGGATTGGATCTTGCCGGGGGCGAATTTATCGCATTTCTCGATGCCGATGACCTCTGGCATCCGGAAAAACTGGCACGTCAGATGGCCTGTTTCTCAGCCCGCCCCGAGATCGGGATGTGTATCACCCATATAGAGAACTTCTGGGAGAAGGGACGTGAGGAAGAAGCGCAACGGCTGAGCGCACAAAATCACCCGTATGCCAGGGAGCACATAGGTTTTGTCTGTCCAGTCCTGCTCGTTCGCCGCGGCGTGTTCGACAAGGTGGGCGGCTTCGACGCATCGCTGTGGCAGGGCGAGGATACGGACTGGTTTGCGCGAACCGACGAGCAGGGAATAGCCAGAGAAGTTTTGCCTGAAGTCCTGGTCTACAGGCGCATGCACAGCGCAAATTTGACCCTGGCCTGTACGAAAGAGGATCGGTTGAAGATTGTCATCGCAAAGCTTCAGCGTCAGCGATTCAAGCACGATGCCCGGAAGTAGCCTTCATCAACACCATCTCCGGATTTGATTCCGACTGAGGCGATGGCGCGCGGAGAATCTGGTACATCAGTTATGGACCATACGGTGAGCTGTGTGATCCCCGTTTACAATGGAGAACGCTTCCTGAGCGAGTCGCTCGATAGCGTGCTGGCGCAAACGCACCCGCCGTCGGAGATTATCGTAGTTGACGATGGATCGACCGATGGCACGCAGGCGGTAGTTGAACAATACTCGGACAAGGTGACCTGCACGAGGCAGGCGAACGCCGGTGCGGCGGCCGCGCGTAACCGCGGGATCGTCATGGCGTCCGGCGAGTTCGTGGCGCTTCTGGATGCAGACGATCTGTGGCATGAGCACAAGCTGGCTCGGCAGCTCGAAAGATTCAATGCCCGACCGACACTCGGGTACTGCACGACGTACATGCAGAACTTCTGGATGGACGAGGTCCGCGACGAAGCACGACGTTTGCAGGACAGCGGACTGGCGAAACCGCAACCGGGTGCGGGCTCGACGATCGTTGCCCGACGCAGTTTGTTCAATCAACTGGGACTGTTGAATGCGGACCTGAAGAATCGGGATATTCAGGAATGGATACTGCGAGCAGAAAAGCAGGCAGTAGTTCGAGAGATGTTGCCGGACGTTCTCGTTTATCGCCGCATCCACAGTGCGAATAACAGCCGGTTGAGAAGTGAAGAGGAATTCTTCACGATCGTAAAGGCGTCACTGGATCGGCGAAACAAGACCAAATCCGGGGAAGACGGATGACAGACGACGCATCCTCGCAACCAGCTCGCAAGATTTCCCGTTGAATCTCGCAAAATCCCGCATGGCTGTGCTTCGAGAGGTGCTTGCCTCCATGTTGCCATCCCCGCAGCAATCATTGCTGCTGCAGGGCTGTCTGGGTACAAAACAGGTCGCCGCGACTGCCTGGAGCGATTGGCTGAGCCAGGTGCGGGATCCGCGGTCGGTATTCGAAAAAGACCTGACCGGATTGAAAGGGTTGCTGCCGTTCATTCGGCACTCCCTCGAAACGAATGGAATCAAGGTGAGCGACGAGTTTCGCGTTTACCTGCAGGTTTCCAGCGTCAGGGAGGAGCTGCGCAGCAACATCTATCGAAAGATTCTTGCCGGCACGCTGTTGGCGCTGCGCTCCGCACACTGTGACGTGATCGCTTTGCGTGCCGCGGCGCTTTCCGAGACGGTCTATGAGAAGGAGAGCATTCGTCACAACCACGCCATCGAGCTGCTCGTTCAACCGTCGCACATGCAAAATGCAGTCAATGCGCTGAGGCAGCTACCGTTTCAACGTCAGGAGCATCAAAGGGCGTGGCAGCGGGACTTGCACCCATACATTCATGAGACCGGCTTGCCTCTCGTGCTCCACACCCGGCTTTTGCTGCTTCCTTACTATCCGGTAAATCTGAGTG
>JACDCP010000273.1 GCA_013817465.1 Gammaproteobacteria bacterium
CGCGCGCCTCGCCGAATTTCTCCTGGAGACCTAAGGTCGCCGCGTGCACACCACCTTTCGGCCCGACGTCCTCGCCGAACACGACGAGTTTCGGGTTGGTCGCGAGCTCGTGCGCGAGAGTCCGGCGGATCGCCGTCAGCATGTTGATGCGCTGCGGTTCCGGCGCGGCCTCGCGCGATGACGGCGGGAACTCGTGGTTCTCGGGCGCGACCCCGCCGCGCACCTGCAGATCGGGCGTATCGTGCTCGCGTCGCTCGCAGAACACGTGGCGCGTGACTCGGTCGACGTCCGGCTGCGGCCGCGCCATCGCCCGCTCGAGCGCCGCCTCGACCTCCCGCTCGACTTCCTTCTCGAGCGCCGACCACTGTGCCTGCGATAGCACGTCCGGCACAATGAGCTCGCGGAGCTTCGGCAGCGGATCGCGGGCCCGCTCCTCGCGGATGAGCGCCTCGCTCTTGTACGCCTGCGTGTCCTGCGCCGAGTGACCGGACAGGCGCGGCACGGCAAGCCTGAGCAGGGCTGCGCCCTTCCTGGCGCGCACGTGCGCCACCGATTCGCCGATCAGGCGCGCGGCCTGCTCGGGCGCGGTGCCTTCGCCGTCGAGCACGTGCAGGTTCTTGAACGAGGCAAGGTTCTCGGCGATGTTCGCCCCCGGCGTCTGCAGGTGACCAGGCACCGAGATACTGTAGCCGTTGTCCTCTATATAGAAGAGGAGCGGCAGCTCGAGGGTCGTCGCGATCGTCAGCGCCGACCAGAACCCGTTGGTTGCCACCGAGCCGTCGCCGCCAAGGGCCACGGCGATACTCTTTACATAATCGCTCTCGCCCAGGGTCTCGTGGCGGTAGCGGATCGCCTGCGCCCAGCCGGCCGCGGGCGTGAACTGAGAGCCGACGCCGCCGCCCATCGGCAGCAGGATCGGCCCGCCGGGATTCGGGTAATTGAACACGACGCCGATGTCGCGACCGTCGCTGAAGCCGCCCGAGCGCGCCATCGGACCGGCGAAGGCATCCTCGATCGATAAGCCGAGCGCGAATAGGAGCGGGCGCGAGCGGTAATAGCCGTTCGCGGCATCGTGCTCGTCGGTGAGCTGCAGGCCGAGCAGGATCTGCGCGAGATCGTGGCCGCGCGCGGAGAACTGGTAGAGCACCTTCTTCTCCGGCACCAGCCGCGTCTCTTCGATCTCGTCGACCTTGCGCGAGATGAGCATGAGCCGCGCGACGCGCCGCCAGTCCGGCGCCGGATGCGGCGACGTCTCCGGAAGCTCGCGAGTCGGGGCGGACCCTGTGCGTTCGAGGGGGGAACTCATGGCATTCTCAGACTTCAGTCCACTATTGCTGTTCATGCGGCCGCCGCGGTCGTATCGGCCGTCACGGCGGATGGAAATGGGGACATTTCCCCTTCACCGCTGGGCCGCAATCATAAGTGCCGGGGCACCGAGAGGCCAGCAGGGACCGTATTCGTTGGCCTGCGTATCTACAGCACTTTTCCCGGATTCATGATGCCTTGTGGATCGAGAGCTTGCTTCAGCCGCCGCATGAGCTCGAGCTCGAGCGGATGGGCATAGTGCGCCAACTCGTGGCGCTTGAGCAGACCGACGCCGTGCTCGGCAGAGATACTGCCGCCGAAGCCGATCACGATATCGTGCACGATCCGGTTGAACTCCTGCCATCGTTCGAGAAATGCGATGCGGTCCATGCCCGGCGGCTGGCTCAGGTTGAAATGCACGTTGCCGTCCCCGGCATGGCCGAACGCGACGACGCGGATGCCGGGCAGCCTCGCCTCCACGGCATCGGTCGCGGCGCGCATGAATTCGGGCAGGGCCGCGACCGGCACGGCGATGTCGTGCTTGATGCTCGCGCCTTGCTTTTTCTGCGCCTCGGACATCGATTCGCGCAGTTTCCAGAGCTCAGCGCGCTGCACGCCGCTCGTCGCGATCACGCCATCGACGACGATGCCGTTGGCCATTGCGCCTTCCAGCACCGCCTCGATCTTCTGCTGCGCCGAATCGCCTGTGCCTGACCCGGCCAGCTCGAGCAAGGCGTACCAGATATGCGGGCGCGCGAGCGGATCGCGTGTCTGCGGAATATGCTCGAGCACGAATTCGAGACCTGTTCCCGGCATGAGCTCGAAGGCGACCAGCATGTCGCCGGCGGCGTCGCGCGCCGCTGCCAGCAGCTCGACACAAGCATCGAGATCGCGCAGCGCGAGCCAGGCCGTCGCGATCGAGCGCGGCGGCGGGAACAGCTCGAGGACGGCGCCGGTGATGATGCCCAAGGTGCCCTCCGCGCCGATGAAGAGCTGCTTCAGATCGTAGCCGAACGTGTTCTTGCGCAGCGTTCTCAAGCCGTTCCAGATGCGCCCATCGGGCAGCACGACCTCGAGGCCCAGCACGAGGTGACGCATCACGCCGTAGCGGAGCACGTTGATCCCGCCCGCATTGGTAGAGATGTTCCCGCCAATGCGGCACGAGCCTTCGGCGGCGAGACTCAGCGGAAAATAACGATCCTCATCCGCCGCGGCGCGCTGCACGTCCGCCAGCACGCAGCCGGCATCGACCGTCATCGTGAAGTTCGCGGCATCGATGTCGCGCACGCGCGTCATGCGTTCGAGCGACAGCACGATCTGATCGCCGCCCGGCGACGGGATCGCGCCGCCGCACAGACCGGTGTTGCCGCCCTGCGGCACGAGACCGATGCCCGTCTCGGCGCAGATTGCGACGACCGCCGCGACCTCGCTCGTGTCGGCCGGGCGCACGAGCAGCGGCGTCGCACCGCGGTACAGTCCGCGCCATTCAACGAGATATGGCTCGAGCCGATCCGGTTCGCTGATCCGGCCGCGCTCGCCGACAATCTCGCGGATTCGCTCGACAGCACCGGACATCGCGGCATTCGCCTCGCTGCTCATCCTCGTTCCTGTCTCCGGTGATAAAGTAACGGCCTGCCCCGAAGAATACCCTTGACGCAGGGAGCGCCGCGATGTCCATCTGGCTGACCGATGACGATCTCCGACTGACACGTCCCGCCGAGCGGGCTTTCGAATCGCCGATTCCGACACAGGTCGTGTCGAATGGCGAATACCTGCCGCCGCCGCAGACGCCGGCACAGGCGCGCGTGGCCGCGGAGATCCGCGAACTGGCGCGACGCTTTGCGCCACGGCTGGGCTTGAGCCGGCGCGACTTCCTGCGTACGAGCTGCGGCATGGCAGTGGCGTTCCTGGCTATGAACAGAGTTTATGGCGCCGTTTTCGACGTGGGCGAAGAGGAGACGCGCGATCCGGCCGCGGCCGCCGAGCGCGAGGCCGGGCTCGCAGGCCAGCGCATATTCGATGCGCAGTTGCATTTCGTGCGCGAGGGTTACCCGGGGCGCGGCATCCTGGGCCTGCGCCGGCTCGCGGCCGACCGTGATTGGAATCCGGCGCTGCCGGCGCGCGAGCCGACGCTTTCGGACATCCAGTTCGAGAACTTCGTCCAGGAAATCTTCATGGACAGCGACACGGCGCTCGGCATACTGAGCAGCGCGCCGAACGATGATCCGGATCACTGGTTCATCAGTAACGACGAGGCCATGCGCGCCCGGCAGAAAGTCAACGACTGGGCTGGCTCAAAACGTCTCCTTGCGCACGCCATCATCACGCCGGGCCAGCCCGGCTGGCGAGAGGAGATGGACCGCGCGATCGAGGAACTGAACCTCGATAGCTGGAAAGGCTACACGCTCGGCGATCCCGGCGGAGAGTCCAAGTACCCGTGGCGCCTCGACGATGAGGAGCTCATGTATCCGGCCTACGAGAAAATGCAG
>JACDCP010000055.1 GCA_013817465.1 Gammaproteobacteria bacterium
GGATTGTACTGTACTCTGCCGGGCCATGAGCCTGGAGCTCATCGACATCGGCGCCAATCTCACGCACGACAGCTTCGATGCGGATCGCGACGCAGTTATTGCGCGCGCGCGAAATGCAGGCGTCGGCACGATGATCGTGACCGGCAGCACGGTCGAAGTGAGCAGACAGGCGCTTGCGCTCGCGCGCGCCTACCCGGACGTCCTGTATTCGACCGCCGGCATACATCCCCACCATGCCGGGCAAGCGCCGGGCGATGCACGCGATTCGCTCCGCGATCTCTATGCGCATCCCGAAGTGGTTGCGATCGGCGAATGCGGCCTGGATTTTTTTCGCAATTTCAGTACGCCCGTGGATCAGGAGCGTGTGCTCAGGCAGCAGCTCGAGTTAGCCTGCGACTTGCACGCGCCCGTCTTTCTTCATCAACGGGACGCGCACGATCGCTTCATAGGCATCCTCCGCGACTACCGGCCGTGGTTGGTCCGCGCGGTGGCGCATTGCTTCACGGGGGGCGCCACCGAGCTCGAGGACTGTCTCGGGCTGGATCTGCACATCGGCATCACCGGCTGGATCTGCGACGAACGGCGCGGTTCTCATCTCAAGGGATTGATCCCACGCATACCGGTGGATCGGCTGATGATCGAAACCGACGCGCCGTACCTGCTGCCGCGCGACCTGGACCCGAAACCAAAAACCCGCCGCAACGAATCCGCCAATCTGCCGCACATACTCGCGGCAGTAGCCGCCGCCGCCGGACGGCCCATCGAGACGCTCGCAGCCGAAACGACAGCCAATGCACGCCGTTTCTTTGCGTTAAGCGGCTAAACGCCTGTCCAGCCAGGACGCGTCCGACGTCATACTCGCCACATGTCGCGAGCGGACGACTCAGCGAGACCATTGGCTGGCTCAAAATCGTGTTTGCTCTTGCGACGGCCATCGATGCATCGCTGGTCGCGTGGCTCGTGCGAGCCTATAATGAAGCCAGCCCACTGATCGCAGCAGCGGGGTTGATCGCCGCGTTCGCACTGGCTGGCATTGTGGTGTTCGTAAACTTTCAGGCGTACCGGTGCATCGCGGAACTGGAGAATCGGTAATGGAATGGGTACCCATCCTCGCTCTCGCGGCGCTCGTAGCGGCGTTTTTCCTGGTGGCGCTCGAAGGCTATAAGAACGACCGAAAGTGATGATCACGTCTATGGTACCGAGAACACGACTTTCCCGGAAGCATCCAGAATTTCGAATCCAGCCTCGCCATCGCGATCGACGCTGAACACGACGCGATCCTTGCCAGGCGGATCGCGCAATACGACTGAAGCGTCACCACTTTCGTTTGCAATGGATATCCGCGTCGTCGCCGTGCTCCCGATTTCGCCTCGACGTCGCTATGATTCAGAGCATCCCTCGCTCGGTGCGATAAAACTTCCTATCGTTCGCGCTCGATCAGCACGATGTCGGACTCCTCGCGCAGCCGATCGCGGGTCATCGGCGGTCATTGGCGAGCGAGGCGGACTTGAGAAGCGGCTGTGGAGGGAGGTGAGCGCGAGGGGCGGGCTACGGAGTGCAAGGCACTCGGTCGCGCCATGCGAATCCGCCACGGGCCCAGCAATTGCGGGTGCGCATGAGTGCTGCACGCGCACGAGCCAGACCCGCCCGTTGAAACAACCGTTCCGAGGCGATAGTGGGCTCGATCAGATCGAAAGCTCACGCTGCGGCGGCGGCCGGGTCGGGTGAGCGGGATCGGGAGACTCGGCGCTGCGGCCGAGGTGATTGAGCATCCGTTCGATGACGGCGGGATCTTCGATGCTGGCGATGACGCCAAGGCGCCCGCCGCAGCGCCGGCAGGTCTCGATCTCGATGCGAAAGACCCGCTTGCGGCGTCGCGCCCAAGTCATCGAGGCGCGCCGCTGTGAGGATGGCAGCTCTCGCAGCGCACGCGCAAGAACCCTTCCTCGAGCCGGCCGCACTTCAGATACGCTTCGAACTCCTGCTCGACGTACCGAGGCAATGGTCGCTGGTCGGCCGCCCGCTGATCCCGAAACGCGGGATAGTATTCTGCGACGAGCTCATAGAGCAGCGTCGCCTCGGGCCGGTGGCGCTGGTAGCCCGTACAGCCTCCAAAAGACTATTGAGTTCGGGTAAGGTAGCTGGACCGATTCCAGTCGAATGCTCCACATGAGGTGACGCCATGGATGCCGGCAAGCTGCGCAAGTTCGTCGATGAGATGTGGGATGATTCCATCGTACCGCAGCTCTCCGAGTACGTCAGGATCCCGAACAAGTCGCCGCTTTTCGATCCCGATTGGGAGCAGCACGGCCATATGGACGATGCAGCCCGCCTCATGGAGACCTGGTGCAAAAGCCAGAATCTCAAGGACATGTCGGTCGAGGTGGTACGCTTGCCCGGCCGCACGCCGCTCCTGTTCGCGGAAATTCCCGGCCAGTCGGACGACACCGTTCTGATGTACGGCCACATGGACAAGCAACCGGAGTTCACAGGCTGGGCGGAAGGGCTTTCGCCCTGGCAGCCGGTGATCCGCGACGGCAAGCTTTACGGCCGCGGCGGCGCCGACGACGGCTATGCCGTGTTCGGCTCGTTCACCGCGATTCGTGCCTTGCAGGAACAGAAGATTCCGCACGCGCGCTGCGTGGTGATCATCGAAGCCTGTGAAGAAAGCGGCAGCTACGATCTGCCTTACTACATCGACGCGCTTGAAGATCGCATCGGCACGCCGAGTCTCGTCATCTGTCTCGACGCGGAATGCGGGAACTACGACCAACTCTGGTGCACGACGTCGCTTCGCGGCAACCTCATCGGCACGCTGCGCGCAAAGGTGCTTACCGAAGGCATTCATTCCGGCGCTGCCGGCGGCATCGTGCCATGCAGCTTCCGTGTCATCCGGCACGCGCTCGAACGCATCGAGGATGCTGCAACGGGCAATATCTGTCTGGATGCGCTGCATGCAGACATCCCCGAAGAGCGCCTTGCCCAAGCTCGCGCTGCCGCAGCGGTGCTTGGCGACACAGTGATCGAGAAATATCCGTGGGCGGGCCGCACGCAGCCGGTCACACATGACATCCTTGAGCTCCTGCTCAACAACACCTGGCGGCCGACGCTCTCGGTCACGGGCGCCGACGGCATTCCCGCACTCGGCAATGCGGGCAACGTGCAGCGCCCGGAAACGGTGCTCAAGCTCTCCTTCCGGCTGCCGCCGACCTGCAGGCCCAAAGACGCGGCCGCCGCTGTTAGGGCGGCGCTCGAAAACGCACCGCTCGCGGATGCGGAAGTCGCCTTCAAGATCGATTCGGCCATGGGCGGCTGGAATGCACCGCCGGTCGCAGGCTGGCTGGAAGCTTCCATGCAGGCCGCCTCGCGCGCCTTTTTCGGCGCCGACGCCATGTACATGGGCACCGGCGGCAGTATTCCGTTCATGGGCATGCTGGGCGAAAAGTTTCCGGGCGTACAATTCCTCGTCACGGGCGTGCTCGGCCCGCACTCGAATGCGCACGGGCCGAACGAATTCCTGCACATCGCCAAGGGCAAGAAGATCACGGCCTGCGTGGCGCGCGTGCTGGCCGATCATTGCGCGCGCGGCGAGGAAAAGAAGGCAGCGGCCTGAATCAGACCGTAGGGCGGGTTTTAACCCGCCAGGCCGAATCCATTCGGCCCTGCGGGAGTGACCAGGCGGCTCGCGACAAATCATGAGCTGGGATCTGGACACTCTCATGCTGTCGCGGCTGCAGTTCGCGTTCACCATCGCCTTCCATATCATCTTCCCCACGCTGACCATCGGTCTGGCGGCGTTCATCGCGCTGCTCGAGGCGCTCTGGCTCAGGACCGGCGACCCCATCTATCGCCGGGAGTGCATCTTCTGGGGGCGTGTCTTTGCGCTCGGCTTCGGCATGGGCGTCGTCTCCGGCGTCGTGCTGTCCTACGAGGTTGGCACAAACTGGAGCGGTTTCGCGGAAGTCGCGGGTAACATTGTCGGCCCGCTCATGATGTACGAGGTGCTGGCGGCGTTCTTCCTCGAGGCCGGTTTCCTGGGCGTCATGTTGTTCGGCTGGAAGCGCGTCGGGCGGCGCCTGCACTTCCTCGCCACGCTGATGGTGATGACCGGCACGTTCTTCTCCGCGTTCTGGATCCTGTCCGCGAATTCCTGGATGCACACTCCCGCGGGCTTTGAGCTGCGCGACGGGATTTTTCACGCCGCCAACTGGCTGGAAGCGATCTTCACGCCGTCCTTCCCGTATCGTCTCGCGCACATGCTGCTCGCGTCCTACATCACAACCGGCTTCGTGGTCGCTGCCGTATCGGCGCGCTATCTGCGCGACGGATCTCATCCCCGCACAGGACGCCGTGGCCTCAAGGTCGCCATAGCGAGCCTGGCCGTGCTCGTGCCCCTGCAAATCGTCGTCGGCGACCTGCACGGGCTCGTCGCCTACGAGCACCAGCCGATAAAAGTGGCCGCCATCGAAGGCAACTGGGAGACCAGGCGCGGCGCGCCGCTCCTGTTGTTCGCCTGGCCCGATGCCGCCGCCGAGGAAAATCGCTACGAAATCGGCATCCCGTACGGCTCGAGCCTGTTGCTCGAGCACAGCCTCGACGGTGAGGTGACCGGACTCAAAGAAGTCCCGCCGGAAGACCGGCCAAACGTTCCCATCGTGTTCTTTTCGTTCCGTATCATGGTCGGCGCGGCGGTCATCATGCTGATGCTCGCGTGGACCGGCGTCTGGCTGCTGGCGCGAGGACGTCTGGAAAATTCCCCGCGTTATCTGCGCGCGCTGGTATGGGCCTGGCCGCTCGGGTTCGTGGCGACGCTGGCAGGCTGGTTCGTCAACGAGGTCGGGCGCCAGCCATGGGTCGTCTACGGTTACCTGCGCACGGCCGATGCGGTTTCCAACATACCGGCCGGGCAGGTCGCGACTTCTCTCGGGGTATTTGTCGTCGTCTATGTACTGCTGATGGCGGCGTTCCTCTACTACCTCGTCAAGCTCATACGGCGGGGCCCGGACAAGGAGCAGGCATCGCCGAAACTCGACGATGAGGCGCCGGCGCGCCCGGCGTTCATGCCGGCGGCGGATGAGTAGATGGACCTGACGCTGATATGGGCCGCCATCATCGCGCTGGGCGTAGTGGTGTACGTCGTTCTCGACGGCTTCGTCCTGGGTATCGCCATCCTGTTTCCATTCGCGCGCACACACGCCGATCGCGACGTCATGATGAACAGCGTCGCGCCCGTCTGGGACGGGAACCAGACCTGGCTCGTGCTCGGCGGCGCCGGCCTGTTCGCCGTCTTTCCCGCCGCGTATTCGATTCTGTTGCCGGCGCTGTACGTGCCGGTCCTGCTCATGCTGATTGCGCTCGTCTACCGCGGGGTCTCGTTCGAATTCCGCTTCAAGTCCGACAGGAGCCGGCGGCTTTGGGACGTCTCCTTCAGTCTCGGCGGCTTCCTCGCCGCGCTCTGCCAGGGCCTGATTCTCGGCACCGTCGTGCAGGGCTTCGAAGTGCAGAACGGCGAGTACACGGGCGGCCCGTTCGACTGGCTCTCACCATTCACGCTGCTGACCGGCGCATCCGTCATCATCGGCTATTCGCTGCTCGGCTCGACCTGGCTCATCATGAAAACAGTCGGTGAGCTGCAAGCCTGGAGTTATCGCATCGCGCGCTTCTTGCTGCCGGTACTGGTCGTCTGCATCGGCGCAGTCAGTATCTACACGCCGCTGGACCAGCCGGCGATCGCGGAGCGCTGGTTCTCGCTGCCCAACTTCTATTATTTGTCGCAGGTGCCGCTCATCACGTTCATCGTATCCGTCTCGTGCTGGTATGTGCTGAAACGCGAACGCCAGGCGCAGCAGTCGCTGCCATTCTATTTCAGCATCGGGCTCTTTCTGCTTTCCTACGCCGGGCTGGTCATCAGCATCTGGCCGTACATCGTGCCGCGCGCCGTCACGGTATGGGAAGCGGCCGCGCCGCCCGCCACGCAGGCTTTCGCGTTGATCGGATACGTGGTGTTTCTACCGCTCGTGATCGGCTATACGGTGATGGCGTACCGCGTGTTCCGCGGCAAGGTGCGCCACGGCGAGGGCTATCACTGAAATGGGGACATTCCTGATTTCCAGCACAAGCCGTCGAGTCTGATCGAGTTGCGTGCATGGAAATCAGGAATGTCCCCATTTCCTGAAAACAGGATGCAGGGTCGCAGCAGGCCGGATAGACTATTCCTGTTCTATGGATACTCCCTCGGCATCAATGCGCGGCCTGGCCAGGCGATTGCTGGCTGTGGAAGCGGCGACCCCGACCTCCTCCGGAGGCGCCATCGATGGCGGCGCGCGCGTGCAGCACGAAGCAGTGCGGGTCTGTGAGAAGCTGCGCATTTCCCTGACACGCCTCGCCGGCGCAGACGGCTTCGCATCGCTCCTGGGGCGCAGTCTGGCCCTGGCGCGGGTGGAAGTCCCTTCGCTCAACCGCATCACGGTCAAGCCCGACTGCTCCATGGACGGACTTGATGCGCTCGCGGCTGATGAGACCGACGGTGGCGCCAGGGCGGCGACCGCGCTGGCGGCGCATCTGCTGGGGTTGCTGGTCACGTTCATCGGCGAACCGCTCACGCTGCGCCTGGTGCGCGAGGCCTGGCCGGATGCGTCGCTGGACGAATAGCGCAAAAGAATGGAGTCATTATGAGTAAGCGCGACAACGATCCAGGGCCCGATCAACGACAGGACCGGGTGCCGATTCGCCAACTGCCCACCGGCGTGCCCGGTCTCGATGAGATCCTCGGAGGGAGGGGGAACGGCGGGCTGCCCGAATACTCGTTCAACATCATCGCGGGCGCGCCCGGCTGCGGCAAGACCACGCTGGCGCATCAACTCACGTTCGCCAACGCCCGCCCAGAGACTCCGGCGATCTACTTCACCGTGCTGGGCGAGCCGGCCATCAAGATGCTGCGCTACCAGCAGCAGTTCTCGTTCTTCGACCTGTCCAAGATCGAAGGCGGGTCGATCCGTTTCGTCAACCTCAGCCAGCTCGTCCTGGAAAAAGACCTCGCCGCCGTCCTCGATGAGATCATCAAGCAGGTCGAGGCGATCAATGCCAGGATCGTCGTGGTCGATTCTTTCCGCACCGTGGTCCGCAAGGCCCAGTCCGAAGTGGCCGCGGGGCACACGAGCGAAATGGAACTCCAGGGCTTCATCCAGCGCCTCGCGCTTCACCTGACGAGCTGGCAGGCGACCACCTTCCTCATCGGCGAGTACGTCGAAGGCGAGCTGCGCGACAACCCGGTGTTCACCGTCGCCGACGGCCTGTTCTGGCTTTACCAGAGCGTCGAGCGCAACTCGATCGTCCGCAAGTTGCAGATCATGAAAGTGCGCGGCCAGGAATCGGTGCCCGGCATGCACACCTTCCGCATCACCGACGCCGGCGTGCATACCTTCCCGCGCACCTTCGGGCTCAGCGAAGAATCAGGCCACGTCAAGGGCAAGCGGCGACTTTCCACCGGCATCGCCAGGCTCGATGACATGCTGGGCGGCGGCATTCCCGAAGGCGAGAGCCTGCTCCTGGCGGGTCCCTCCGGTGCGGGCAAGTCAACGCTGGGCATGCAGTTCATCGACGAGGGCCTGCGCCAGGGCGAGCCTGGCATCGTCGCCATCTTCGAGGAATTGCCCATCGAGCACGTCCATCGGGCCAGAATGTTCGGCATCGACTTCGACACGCCCCAGAAGCAAGGCAAGCTCAAGCTCATCTACCTGCGCCCGCTGGACCTCTCCGTCGATGAGACAGTCCACGAGGTCGTCAAGTCGGTCAAGGAGATCGGCGCCAGGCGGCTGGTGATCGACTCCCTGGCCGGCTTCGAGTTGGCGCTGGCCCCCGGCTTCCGCGAAGACTTCCGCGAATCGCTCTATCGCATGATCGCGGCCCTCACCCGGCTGGGCGTGACCATCATCAGCACCGTCGAGATCGAAGAAGACTTCACCTCCATGAACCTGAGCAAGTTCACCGTTTCGTTCCTGGCCGACGACATCCTGCGCATGCGCTACGTCTCGATCAACGGCCAGCTCCGCAAGATGCTCATGGTGGTGAAGATGCGCCGCGGCCCGCACTCGATCGACATGCACGAGTACCAGATCACCGGGAAAGGCCTGGTCATCGGCGACCCGATGCGCGGCTACCGCGCCCTCACCAGCGGCATCCCCGAACCGTTGTCGTTCGACTCCGGGCAGAACGATCCTTCGCTGCGGCCGAAGCGCTCCGCCTCAAAACGCTCCCGGCCACGCGGCAAGGAATGAGTGATCGTTCCGAAACCGCCGCACCGGGCGGGGACGAGCGCCGGGAGCAGCGGCAGCTCCGCGAGATGAACGAGGCGTTGCTGGTGTCCTCTATCCACCAGCACGAACTCACGGAAAAGGCGCAGCGGGCCGAGGCGGCGGCGGCCCGCGAGATCACCGAGCGTAAGCGGGCGGAATCGCTGGTCCAGTGTCAAAAGGAGTCGTTGGAACTGCTGATCAGGGGTGAGCCGATCGAGCGGGTACTCGATCATCTGGCGCGCTCGATGGAGAGCCAGTCGCACGACAAGTTCCTGGTCGCCATTCATCTGATGGAGGCCGATGGCCACCATTTCGGATACGTCGCAGCGCCCAGCTTGCCGGTGCGTTACGCACAGGCGACCAGGGGAATGGACGCGCGCCTGGAGTTGGGCGCGTGCAGCTCGGCCGTGGTATCGCACGAGCCGAAGATCGTCCGCGATTTCGCGGTGGAGACGCGTTGGCCCGCGTTCACCACCGAGGTGATTTCGCTCGGACTGCGTGGCTGTTTCACCACGCCCATCGTGTCGCATCCCCCCGACCAAAGAACTCTGGGCACGTTTGCCATCTACTACCGCGAGCCGGGCGACCCCAGCCCGCACGATCAGCAGTTGGTGGATCTCGTGACCCGCACGGTGGCCCTCGCGGTCGACCGCAAGCAGGTCGAGAAGGCGCTGCGCGAAAGCGAGGAGCGTTTTCGCACGCTCGCCGACAACATGTCCCAGTTCGCCTGGATCGCCGATGCCCAGGGCTGGATCTACTGGTACAACCAGCGCTGGTACGACTACACCGGGACCACGCTGGAGCAGATGCAGGGCTGGGGCTGGAAGGCGGTTCATCATCCCGATCACGTCGATCGCGTGGTCCAGCGCATTCAGCATTCATGGGACACCGGTGAGCCGTGGGAGGATACCTTCCCGCTGCGCGGCAAGGACGGCGAGTACCGCTGGTTCCTTTCGCGCGCGCGTCCCGTCCGCGATGAACAGGGCAACGTGCTGCGCTGGTTCGGAACCAACACTGACGTGACAGAGGAGCGCGAGATGGCGAACAAGATCACGCAGCAGGCCGAGCAACTGGCGGGCGAGTCCCGCCGCAAGGACGAGTTCCTGGCCATGCTCAGCCACGAGCTGCGCAACCCATTGGCTCCCATCCGCAGCGCCGTTCATCTTCTCAAGTTGCACGAGCGCGGCAGCGAGAATGCGATCCAGCAGCAGGCCCGGAAGGTCATCGAACGCCAGGTCGCCAGCCTCACCAAACTGGTCGACGATTTGCTGGAAGTCTCGCGCGTGGTCAGCGGCCGAATCCACCTCGACCAGACTACCCTGGACCTCGGCCAGGTCGTGAAGCACGCGGTCGAGACCGCCACACCCCTGATCGAGCAGCACAAGCACGAACTGGCTTTGCATCTCCGCGATGAGCCGATCTGGACGAATGCGGATGCCACACGCATCGAGGAGGTCATCATCAATCTCCTGAACAACGCGGCGAAGTACACGCCCGATGGCGGGCGCATCGAAGTCTGGTGCGAAGGCATTCCCGGCGACAGGTTCGTGCAGGTGCGGGTGCGCGACAACGGCATGGGGATCGATAAAATACTCCTGCCGCGCATCTTCGATCTGTTCACGCAAGCCGACCGCTCGCTGGCCCGCAGTGCAGGTGGCCTGGGCATCGGGCTGTCACTGGTGCATCGGCTGGTCGAGCTGCACGGCGGAACCGTCGAAGCGCACTCCCCTCCGGAGCGAAGCGAAGTGGGAAGCGAGTTCATAGTCAAGCTGCCGCTGGCTGCCTCGCCGCTTGCGGCGAAGCCGCTGCTGCCGGACGAGCCCGCGCTCAATGCCAACGGAATGCGCGTGCTGGTCGTCGATGACAACATCGACCTGGTGATCATGCTGGCCGGCGCGTTGCGGAATAAGGGCTACGCGGTGCAGTCGGCCTGCAACGGCCCCGACGGCCTGAAGCTCACTCAGCAGTGGCGGCCCGATGTTGTGCTGCTGGACATCGGCCTGCCGGGGCTGGACGGTTACGAAGTCGCCCGGCGACTGCGGACGATGCCTCTTGATGAGGCGGAGGGCGGCGAGACCT
The DNA here is from genome assembly GCA_013817465.1 of Gammaproteobacteria bacterium. Taxonomy (GTDB): domain Bacteria; phylum Pseudomonadota; class Gammaproteobacteria; order Steroidobacterales; family JACDCP01; genus JACDCP01. The sequence goes on from JACDCP010000055.1 coordinate 10,374, forward strand.
TCCGGGGGCGGATCATCGCTTTGACCGGCTACGGCCGGGACAGCGACATCGCCCGGGCCCGCGAGGCCGGCTTCGACGCCCACCTGGTGAAACCCTACGAGTTCGATGAGCTCGAGAAGTTGATGACGTCCGCGCCGAAATGAAATGGGGACATTCCTGATTTCCGAATTAAGCTGCCAGGATTGAACAGGCTGCGCACATGGAAATCAGGAATGTCCCCATTTCGCTGAGCGTTCCGGCCAGCCTCCCGCCAGCGCTTTGTAGAGCGCAATCACGGCGGTCGCGGCGCGTGTGCGAGCGCACGACCCTGAAGCGCTCGGCGACGCGCTCGTGGTGCTGATGAACGGCAGTTATGTGTGGCGGCTGGTATTCGCCAGTTCCGGACCTGCAAAATCAGTGGCCGAGACGGCGCGGATCCTGTTGGACACCGAGGCGCTGGGCGCACCGCCGAAAAAGGCACGGTGAGCCGGCCAGGCGGCTTTCCGGCGCCGCGTGGAACCCGTCAATGGCGCCGACTCGCGTGGTTCGTGGCGCTTTATCTCGCGTCTTTGTCCATTGTCTCGCTCGTGGTCTTCCTGTTGCGCCGCCTCATGTAAATGGGGACATTCCTGATTTCCAGGATGCCTGAATACAACCAGGCGGCACTGAAGCTCGAAAAAGGGTCTGCCTGTCCGAAAATCAGGAATGTCCCCATTTATTCAGGCGCGCGTCGTGGCGCGCAGCACCCGCTGCCAATGCGGGTAGAACGCGTTGGTGATACTGCTCGATTCCCCGAACCTGCCGAACTCCTTATCGAGCGCATCGAGCATGACCACGGCCTTGGGCATGCCTTTCGTGAACTGACCGCTCGACGTGAATCCAATACGTCCGCTGACCGGCACATCACGCGCGAGCGACTTGACGGCCGCCACGCGATCGTAAAGGGCACTTTGCGGATTGCGGAAAGTGTAGCGGCGTTCCCCGTCGATGACCGCCCATTCGTCCATGCGATCGCTGCCGAAAATCACGCCGCCCACATCCTTGATATCGAGCACCAGCAAGCCGCGAGCCGTCAGCAGCAAATGGTCGATATGGATCTGCCCGCCCATGCCGTCCGGCACCAGTATGTCGGAGGCAACTTCAGTACCGATGGCTTTGAGCACGCGACGCACTTCGCGCTTGTGCCGCGTCCGGTGACGCCAGGTCAGCAGCGCGATCAGCAGGACGAGAAGTATGCCGAGGAGCGGAATCAGCCAGAGCAGGATAGTCGGCCAGGCGAGATTGTCTGGATTACTCAGAAAATATCCTAACAATTTGTCATCGCTTGCTATTTTTCGTGCGCAATGTCGCTGCGGAACCCGTCAACCGCCCGGATTATCACACACAGTGCGCGCCGGGCGCATCGATCCGCGACACGAAGCATTGCGCTGCAATGCCATGCTCTGCGAAAGCTTCCGCCATTGCCCTGGCAACCCGGCTGGCATCGGCGCTGCGTGACCACGCGAACAAGCTCGGACCGCTGCCCGACAGCGAGCAGCCCAGCGCGCCTGCATCGCACGCAGCCCTCTTGACATCTGCGAAGCCGGGCACGAGCTGCGCCCGCTGCGGTTCGATGAGCACGTCTTCGAGAGCCCGCGCGATAAGCTCGAGATTGCCGGCGTAGCAACCGGCGATGAGTCCAGCCAGATGGGCGGCCTGAGTGACGGCCGCCGGCAGCGGGCATTGCTTAGCGAGCATGTCGCGGGCCGCGCGAGTGGCAATCTGAAGCTCCGGATGAGCCAGCACGCAACGCAGACCCTGCGGCACAGGCACGCGTTCGATCAGCACAGGATCGCCGGGCAGCGCGAGCACGAGGCCCCCAAACAGCCCGGGCGCGACGTTGTCCAGTACGCGCGCGCCCGTCGCGGCGGATTCGCCGGCCAGGGCGAATTCGAGCAGCTCCGAGAGCTCGAGACGATGTGTCAGGAGCGCATTTGCGGCGACAACGGCCGCGACCGCCGATGCCCCCGATCCGCCCATGCCGGAGCCGAGGGGTATGCCTTTGTCGATTTCGATCTCGAAACCGAGATCCGTGCCGCAGGCGCTGCAAAGCTCGAGCACGCTGCGGCCTGCCGTATTGAGCGCCGGATCGCGGGGGAGATCGGTCGCAATGCCACCGATACGGACAATGCGCACGCCGGGTTTTTCAACGCGGCGCAGCGTCACGCGATCGTAAGGCCCGGCCAGCGCGTGACCCAGCACGTCGAAACCCACCGCGACGTTCCCTACGGTGGCGGGTGCAATGGCCGTCACGCCTGTTGCAGGCTCGAGCGTCATTTTAAAAAAAACAGGCAGGTTGCAAAAGCGATGGCAGGCTTTTTCGGCATCCTGTCAGGGGAGAAAACAGCGGGCAAAGGCCTGCTCCGAGGTGGCAGCCGCCCCGTTACCCTGCGGTGAAGATGACGCGGCCGACGGC